>PFIF01000045.1 GCA_002782605.1 Deltaproteobacteria bacterium CG_4_8_14_3_um_filter_43_13
TGTGGAAGATCTCTTGAGATTGCTTGAAGAGGCATGGAAGATGGCCCGACTGCCTGATTCGATTCAATGGAGACAATTCAAGGGAAAGGCAATAACAGGATTAACCGACTATTTTGATGATTTTAAGCTGGACAGCAATAAACCAGAGTATTTTGAAAGGCCATTTACCCTGAAGGTAGAAAAACACAGGGTAAAAGGCAGGGTGGACAGGGTAGATATTACAGAAACTGGCGGTTATGAGTTGATAGACTATAAAACCGGCAGGACCCGGACACAAAGGGATGTGGACAGAGACCTCCAGCTTTCTGTTTACAGTCTTGGAGCAATCGAGGCATGGGATATTAAACCAGAAAAGGCAAGTTACTACTTTTTGATTGAGAACAAGAGACTCTCTATCAGTCACCGGGATGAGCAGTTAGAGGAGGCGAGGGAAAAGACATTGGAGTTGGCTGAGGGCATATTGGCTGAGAATTTTGAACCGAAACCGGATTATCAAAACTGCAGATACTGCGATTACCAGATTCTCTGCGGAGTGGGAGAGATGATTTAGAATTGTCTGATATTGTCGAAAAAGGTGTATTCGTGGTTGAAGGAAGCGGTAGCGGGATTGGTTACACCTTAAAGGTAACGGAAGAGTGATGAAAGTCTGTAAGTTTATGCTTAGTTCATACGATCTAGGGGTAGAAGAATCTGATGGAGATTGAAGAAATAAAAGAGAAGATAATGCGTGATGAGTATGAAATTAGCTTTCATGCAGAAAAGGAAAGGTATCCTGAAGACATAACAATCTCTGATTTAGAAACGGCCATTTCCAATGGAGAGATATTGGAAGATTATCCTAATGATCCAAGGGGGCCAAGCTGTCTTATCCTCGGCTATTCACAAAATCGAGCAATTCATATTATCTGTGGTTACACACTCATGGAATGGATTAGAATAATAACAGTATATATACCAAAACTGCCAAAATGGATTGATGAAAGAACAAGAGCCAAAGGAGGTAGGATTAATGCATAAATATGGAGATTGTTCCTTTTGTGGTGGAGAGGTCAAGGGTGACAGGGTTGAATTGGACTATCGTTATAAAGGAAAGTTGTATATCTTTAAGGATGTACCGGCTGGGGTTTGCCAGCAATGCGGTGAAAAATATCTCATTGCAAAGGTAGCCAAAGAGATTGAGCGCAGAATTCAGACAAAAGAAAAGTGGGATAAAACTATACCCGTCCCAGTGGATGTTTTCTCTGAGGGAGTAGCAGTGTAGAAAACCTACAAAAATCCTTAGGCAGATAGCGACCAACTTCAGCTAACACATATTAAAGCCCTCGGGCCAAGAGAAAAGTCTGCTTCCTCAAGAAAAATTGCTTTTTTTATCCCTCATGCCTGTAACAGACGATTCTTAGAGAGATTCCTAAGGTTTAGCAATGGATGTTCTATAAACTGAGGGCATCCCGAAGGCAGTATGGGAATACCGTATCGGCGTCTATCGGGTAATGGAGAAATACCTGAAGGATAGGAAAGGACGAAAACTATCCCTGGATGAGATCAACCATTATATAAAGGTCAAAAGACATGGCCTTTTGCAGGACAAAATCCATTGGAGAGGTTTTAGGCTATATGAAACCAGATTCAATAATATTAATGGATCGTAAATGACGAATAAAGACTCAAATAGGTTACTCAACAAACAAAAGCCCAGCTACCCTAATTTGGTCGAAGCCATAGGCGGGTTAATCCATTCGGCTCGTTCCCGGGCCATTCAAGCCATTAACACGGAGATGGTGAATCTTTACTGGGAGATTGGCCGGCATATTGTTGAGTATGAGCAAGGGGGCAGTGATCGAGCAAGGTATGGAGAAAAACTCCTGGAACACCTATCCGAGGATTTAACCAAGCAGTTTGGTAAGGGTTTTTCTCTCCGCAATATAAGGAATTTTCGTTTACTATATCAAGCCTTTCCAATTCGGCAGGCAGTGCCTGCCGAATCTTCCCATGATAAAAAGAGCACATCACAGGCTCTTGAATTAAAAACAATTGATAAACGGCAATCAGTGGTTGCCGAATCCGACTCTAATATTAATTTGAAGGCATTACCTGCAAATCTATCCTGGACGCATATCCTTCTCATACTTTGGGTCAAAGAACCTCTTGCCAGACAATTTTACATCAAACAATGCCAGTTGGAACAATGGTCAACAAGAGAACTGGAACGGCAGATTAATTCGATGCTTTTTGAAAGGATTGCTTTATCCAAAGACAAAAAAGGTGTACTCGAAATGGCAGAAAAAGGACAGCAGGTATCAAAACCGGAAGACCTGCTGAAAGATCCTTATGTATTTGAGTTCCTAAACTTGCCTGAAGATTACAGGCTTTCCGAGACCGATCTGGAGCAGAGACTAATTGATCATTTCCAACATTTTCTCTTAGAATTAGGCAGAGGATTCTGTTTTGTCGCCAGACAGAAGCGGATTACCGTGGGGACAGACCATTTCTACATTGATCTGGTGTTCTACCACCGTATCTTAAAATGCTACGTTCTCATTGATCTTAAGATGGAGGCTTTCAAACCAGCCGATGCAGGACAGATGAACTTTTACATAAATTACATGAAGGAAAATCAGAGCGAACCGGATGATAATCCACCCATTGGGATTCTTCTTTGCCTGGACCGCAATGAGTTATATGTAAAGTATGCTACCGCGGGAATGGACAATCTCATTCTTGCCGGGCGTTTTAAGCTGGCACTTCCGTCGGCAGAATTACTCAAAAAAGAGGTGCAGAAAGTTTTAGAGGGATAAAAGCTCTCACACGACATAATCGACAACCGTAACAAGAGGCTGGTGGATCATATTAAGATGGGAATCCCAGAATCTCGATTGAAAACTTGGTCTCATCAAGGCGCAATAACCACTGCTAAGGCTACTCATGAATCTATAAGAAACGCTTTAGATTCCTATGAGTGGCCCGATGGCATAAATTTTGAAGTCTATCTTCAAGGCTCATACAAAAACGATACCAATATCCGTGGGGATATGGATGTGGACTTAGTGGTTCAACTTAACTTATCTTTCTATAGCAATCTTTCTGAAGAACAAAAAAGATATCTAGAATTATTCCCAGCTTCCTACGGATGGGATGATTTTAGACCTAATGTTTTAAGAGCTTTGAAAGACTACTATGGTTCACCAATGATTACCGAAGGAAATAAATCCATAAAAGTGAAGGCCACCGGTGGACGCTTGCCAGCGGATGTTGTAGTATGTGCTCAATATAGAAAATACAGGAGTCTCAACGGTTATGATTATGTAGAAGGGATGACCTTTTGGACTAGAAATGAAAGTCGGCAAGTCATAAATTACCCTAAAATTCATTACGACAATGGCATAAAGAAACATCAAAATACTAACAATCGGTATAAATCTGTGGTAAGGATGTTCAAAAATATACGAAATTATATTAAAGAAAATTACTACATTTCGAACGATTTAGCGCCATCATATTTCCTGGAGTGTTTACTCTATTAATGTGCCGAATAATAAATACAGTGGCAGCTACCAAGATGTATTTTGCTATATTGTAAATTGGTTGAATAACGCTAAGTTGGAAGATTTTGTATGCCAAAATGGACAACTAAAACTTTTTGGTAATACACCAGAGCAGTGGTCGGTATACAATGCTAAAACACTTATACAAAAATTGGTAGAACTTTGGAATAATTGGTGAAGGTATGCACCCATACACTACTGACTCAAGCGAAAGAAGATTCGTTCCACTTTATATCGCAGGTGTAAGTGTATTAGCAGCATGGATTCTTAATAGAGTTCTTGGAGCTATGCAATTCACCCTACCTTGGTGGATTGATGCTCCATCGGTAATAGGGTTCTATGGTTTGTTGTACGCCACTTTTAATAAGTATCTCTGGAGGTGGTGGATATTACGAACAATCGGGGTTGTGAAAGTTCCTGATTTGAATGGAACTTGGAAGGGGTATGTGGCTTCATCCTTTGACGAGCACGCTACAAAGTACGATGCAACTTTTAGGTTATTCCAAAATTGGACTCTAATCAGTATCATTTTAGAAACCAATTATTCCAAATCTAGTAGTTTAATTGCAGCAATACTTACGGAAAACCCCGGTGGTGCAATGCTTAGCTATGAATATTTAAACGAGCCGGTGCCTAATGCAAAACATACAATGCATACTCACCGGGGAACCGCTAGGCTTACTATGCAATCCAATGGAAAAACGCTTGAAGGAGAGTACTACACCGGCAGAGATAGGCAAAATTTTGGTATTCTGATGTTTGAAGGGACATGAATATCGGCACTTCATCTAACAGCCTGTTTGCGGTGTGCTTCGCTCATCCGCCAGCCCATTAAGTAACATTTTGCTTGATGGCATATTGGTATTTGAATCCGTGTGGCAGGAAACATGCAAAACTCTTGTAGGAGTTGTGTTATGGAAGTAAAACTTTCTAAAGGCGACAGGGTCATATTAAAGGCTTTTGGAAATAGAATAGGCATAATTGATGGTGAACCTAGAAAAGCAAGAAGTAAGTTGCTTTATCCTGTCTCTATTGATCCCAGCCAGCAAAGCTCTTTTTATCCAGAAGATTCTCTCGAGAAATTTATCCCACCAAAATCAGTAGAACAACTGCTGAAAGATAAGGAATTTTGTGATGTTGAGGACTTTGCTCAGGGATTGATTTACAAGAAGCTGGAAAAGCCCTTGTCTGATAACCTCTATACTTTCTATGCCTCTCGAACGGAATTTCTAGTTCACCAGTTTAAACCTGTCCTCAAATTTCTTAATT
The DNA here is from genome assembly GCA_002782605.1 of Deltaproteobacteria bacterium CG_4_8_14_3_um_filter_43_13. GTDB lineage: Bacteria > Desulfobacterota > UBA8473 > UBA8473 > UBA8473 > UBA8473. The sequence goes on from PFIF01000045.1 coordinate 4,812, forward strand.
CCTCTAAGCAGAGACTTCTATTAGCTGATGAAGTCGGATTAGGGAAGACAATAGAAGCTGGGATTATTATTACAGAAACATCTGCACGATTGGGTGAATTGTCTAGAGTTCTGATTGTATGCCCTTCTATGCTGACCCCGAAATGGGAAAAGGAGATGCAGAAAAGGTTTGGCCTACATTTTGATATCTTGAGAAGAAACGACTTTATAAAGTTTCTAGACCGATATGCCGACTACGGGGAAGCAGAGAAACTAAAAGGGATTGTCTCCTTGCAGACCCTTAGATCGGGCAAAATAATAGAAAGCCTAAGAGATATAGCACCACGCTTTGACATCGTTATCGTCGATGAAGCCCATTATATGAGAAATCCTGAAACTTATAGCAGCGAACTTGGAGAGGTCTTATCGGAACTATCTGACGCACTGCTTTTTCTTTCAGCCACACCTCTACAATTAGGAACCCCAGACCTTTTTAATCTTCTTGGTTTATTGATTCCAGAAGAATTTTCCGATTTTACGAAAACAGCCAGAATGCCCCGTTCTGTGAACGGGGATGAATGGCGATTTTGAATTAGACTGTGAAAGTTGCCGGCTTTCCGTGAGGCCGTAATGCCCCGCCCTGTGGGCGGGGATAGGTCTCACGGGGCAACTTTCTTTACTTTGTTTTACAACCTTATTGAGCCTAATGAATATATTAATGACGCCTTGAAGAGATTATACGATCCAGTGGCAGCTCTGACGTTACTCAAAAAGGTTGAGGAGACATCTCAGAAGGAGAGGTTTCTTAAAAATTCTTTTTATCATGAAGCAATCGAACTGATTAGTGGCAATACTAAGCTAACTCGAGAGCAAGCAATTCGACTACAGAAGCTATTGATAGAATTGAATTGCCTGTCTTATGTTTTTACCAGAACAAAAAAGAGGGATGTTGAAATTGAATTTCCTATTAGGGAAGCAAGGGTAATTCGTGTTGAATTTACGCCAGCCGAGACGGATTTTTACAATGCTGTCACTGATTTTATAGCCGAGCGTTTCACCGCAAGATATAGCTCTTCACAAGGAATTTCATTTGCAGTCATAATGCCTCAAAGACAGGTCGCAAGCTGTATTCAGGCTATGAAAGAAAGTATTGCTGATGTAATCAAGAAGAGGCTTGTTAAGGCTCCCTCGGACGATAATGGGGATGTAATTGATTCTTTAGAGGGTATTGATTCGCATTGGAAATTAGAAGATGGGGAAGTTTCAGCTCTTCAAAAGCTCAAGGGCTGTGCCAGCAAAGTAGGTGAGACCGACACAAAATTTGACAAATTTTTGGAGGCCTTGCGCAAACTCGAAAAGGAAGACCGCGAGTCAAAGATAATGGTGTTTGCATTCTTCAAAAAGACCTTAGAGTACTTGAGAAAGCGTCTAGAAGCTACGGAATACCGAGGTAAGGTAGGTTTGATCCACGGCGATATTCCTACAAAAGACAGACAAAGAATTATTGGGAAATTTCGACAAACAAGCGAAATAAAAATCTTACTATCTTCTGAGGTAGGTGGCGAGGGTTTAGATTTTGAGTTTTGTAACGTAATCTTCAATTATGATTTGCCTTGGAACCCTATGAGGGTAGAACAGCGAATTGGTAGGCTTGATCGGTATGGGCAGCGCCATGAGAAAATCCTTGTTTATAATTTTTCCATGATTGGAACAATAGATGATGAAATTCTGAATCGTTTGTACCGCAGAATAAATGTGTTTGAAAAGTACATTGGAGACTTGGACGCTATTTTGGGAGACCAGATAACGGAGTTAACAAAAGATATATTCAACACAAAGCTTACCCGTGAGCAGAAAATTCAAAAGATTGAAAAGGTTGCTGAGAACATAGAAAGAAGACAAAAAGAGTTAGAAGAGTTTGAGATAGAATGCCAGAAATTTATCGGTCAAGATGAGTATTTCAATCAAGAAGTCACAAGGATTTTAGAAACAAAGCGATTCATAACTTCTGATGAAGTCCTGTTTTTCCTTAAATCCTTCCTCAAGAGACACTACCCAAAGACCACAGCACTTCCTCCAAAGAGTGGAAGGGCCAATGTCTTTGTTCTGAAGCCCGACGAGGATTTTCGTAGATTTATTAGAATGCACTCTCCTTCAACTGAGAACATAAAAGCACTAGAGAAGAAATTATCCTTTGATAGTGGTTTCTTGGTGACCTTCAGTGATCAAGAAGCTTGTAAGGACGAGACGTTAGAATTCATTACCATCCATAATCCAATAATGAAGGCGATAAAACGATACTACGATGATAACAAACAAAGCGTCTACGCTACAGCGCAATTCCGCCTAAGTGGTCACAGCAAGTATCAAGGGAAATATCTCTTTTTCATATATTTGCTAGAAAAAGCTGCCTTGAAGAAAGACCTTATCTTGATCCCTATTCTTATTAATTTGGATAATGGTAGGGTCCACATAATGGATCAGCTTAGTGATTGGTTCTTAGGTGAGATTGTAAACGGAGAGCCTGCCGATGAATATCTTGCGACTTACAATGAGGAGCAATTTGAATTAACCTTCAGAGAAGCAGCAGAGTACTTAGAAATTATTCGGGAAGAAGAAGAAGAAAAACTAAGACGAAGTAATGATACTTTGGTTAATAACCAGATTGAGAGTGTTAAACAGGCAGGGACAATTAAAATAAGGAAGGCGAAAGAAATCATTTCAAAATTTCTAAACCAGGGCAAATCTGAGGAAGACCCTATAGTAAGACTTCACAAAGGAAGGATTCGGAAGTTTGAAATTTCCATGCAAGAGAAGATGGAGAGCTTGGAGCAGAAAAGGGCTGTTTCAGTCGGATTTAATTTGATCAATGGAGGAGTAGTGGAGATTAGAGGAACATAAATTGGAAAAAAGCAAACTTGAAAAAGCCCTCAAGGTGTACTTCAGGGAAATCCACGCAATTTATATGGGTGGTAGTTTCCGTGAGGAAAGTTTTTACCCTTCGTTAAAGGGGCTTATGGAAGAGTATTCTCAGCTTTTCTCCACGGATGGCGGGGCAGGGGTACTTGTTCAACCTAAAAAGACGGAGGCAGGGATTCCTGATTTTCTCATCCGAAAAGACGGAGATATCATAGGCTACATCGAAGCCAAGACGCCAGATACCAATCTTCTGGATGTTGAGGATAGTGAACAACTCAAAAGGTATCGGGCCTCCCTTCCTAACCTCATTTTAACCAACTTTTTAGAGTTTAGATTGTATAGAGAAGGCGACCTCATAGATCAAGCGGAGGTGGGGCGTCAGTTTACCTTAAAGGATTTAAAACATCCTCCTGTTCCTGAAAAGCTGGACATCTTCTCTGAACTCCTGGAAAAATTCTTCTCCTTTTCCACTCCTGAAACAAAGACCTCCTCTGATCTCTCCATTGAACTTGCCAAGAGAACCCGCTTCCTTGAACACATTTTAGAGGAAGAGCTTTCAAGAAAAAACGAGGAAGTAACCAGATTTTACCATGCCTTTCAGGAAGAGCTTATAGACACTCTGACCGAAGAGCGGTTTGCCGACCTCTATGCTCAAACTATCACCTACGGACTTTTTGCTGCCAGGATGAGGGTTCCCGCCGCAGATGGATTCAGGAAGGAACTCACCTGGCAGTCCATCCCTAAGAGTTTATCCCTGCTTAGAGAAATCTTCTATTCCTTCACCGGACCCCATTTTCCTGAATCATTACTATGGGTGGTTGACGACATAAGCCAAGTACTGGAAAAGGCGGATATCTCCTCAATTCTTAAGGAATTTAGGGCTACGAAGTGGGACGAAGACCCGGTAATACATTTTTACGAAACCTTCCTTACCACCTATAATCCCAAGGAAAGACAAAGGCTGGGGGTTTACTACACACCCCTCCCTGTGGTGTCCTACATCGTAGGGTCAATCCACAGGCTTCTAAAGGAGCGATTTGGAAAACCCGAGGGTTTTGCCACCAGGGATGTAACCCTTCTTGATCCGGCAGCCGGCACTTTGACCTTTGTGGTTCAGGCTATCAAACAGGTACAAAAGGAGTTAGAGGAAAGGACAAAAGCAGGGCTTATAAAATCCTATATACAGGAACACATTTTACACCATTTTCATGCCTTTGAGATCCTGGTGGCTCCCTATACAATAGGGCATTTCAAGGTGTCAATGGTTTTAGAAGAGATGGGCTATAAGTTCAAGGATAATGAACGATTCCAATTTTACCTGACCAATACCCTGGAGATGAAAGAGCCGAAACAGCTCAGCTTCCTCATTGACCTGGCCAAAGAGGGCCAGGAGGCAAAGAGGATAAAGGAAAAGGTGCCAATCCTGGTTGTCCTGGGCAATCCACCTTATTCGGTGAGTTCGGAAAACAAGTCGGATTTTATCGAAGGTTTGATGAACGATTACAAAGAGGATGTTCGGGCGGAGCGAAACATCCAGCCTCTCTCTGATGACTATATAAAATTCATAAGATTTGCCCACTGGAAAATAGACCAGGCGGGTAAAGGCATTCTGGGCTTCATTACCAATAATTCCTACCTTTCAGGTGTAATCCATCGGGGCATGAGGAGGAGGCTTCTTGAGACCTTTGATGAGATCTATATTTTAAACCTGCACGGCTCATCCAGGATTGGCGAAAAGACACCTGAAGGCAGTAAAGATGAGAATGTCTTTGACATCCAGCAAGGGGTGACTATTGCCCTTTATATAAAACTCACAGAACCGCTTAAAGAGAAGCGGATTTACTACACCGATCTCTGGGGGCTGAGAAATGAGAAATATGAGTACCTTCTGAAAAATGATATTGGAACTACCAGATGGCAGGAGCTTAAACCGATTGCCCCTTACTATTTCTTTGTCCCCAAGGATTTTACTCTGCAGGAAGAGTATGGGCAATTCTGGAAAGTG
>PFIF01000307.1 GCA_002782605.1 Deltaproteobacteria bacterium CG_4_8_14_3_um_filter_43_13
AAGGAATTACGGCGTGAATTAATGGAGGTGAAAAAACTTAAGTGAGTTTTAACACTTATGAATTGCATAACTCAAGAGTGTCCATGGCAATCAAATATGGTAACACTGGGCAACAGAGATTTACTTGTGACATACAAGACTGCATTTTTTTGCTCACGACGCTGTCCTGCTCAAGTTGTTCTGAAGTCATACGACTGGGCAATTGAGAAAAGAAAGGCGAAAACTTGCGTTCTCTCAGGCAATCACTCTCAGATCGAAAAGGACGTTGTGCATTACCTGCTTAAGGGGAACCAGCCAATCATTCTTGCACTTGCTCGTGGAATAAAGAAACGTCTTGAGCCAGAGTTTACGGAGGCGCTCGAACGAAACCGTCTTCTCATCATAACGCCGTTTGAGTCGAGCGTCACTCGCGTCATCCAAGAAACCGCCAACAAGCGAAACGATCTTATGGCCGAGCTGGCCGACGAAATCTTTGTCGCCTATGCCCGGCCCGGCGGCAACGTCGAGCAGCTCGTAATGAAGTGGCTCAAGAAAGGAAAGAGGGTAAGCACGTTTGATGTGGTGGAGAATCGCCACTTGCTTGAAGCGGAAGTCGTAGAAGTTTGAGAAAAATGATGAAGATACTGGTAGTTGGATCAGGAGGAAGGGAACACGCTCTAGTCTGGAAAATCAACCAGAGCCCCAGAGTATCAAAGATATACTGTGCTCCCGGCAATGGAGGGATAAGCAGGCTTGCAGGGTGTGTTGACATTCAAGCTGCAGATATTCACTCCCTTTTGAAATTTGCAAAACAAGAAAGGGTGGGGCTTACTGTCGTTGGCCCAGAGTTGCCCTTAACCATGGGCATAGTTGATGAATTTGAGAAAGAAGGACTCCGGATATTTGGTGCCGGTAAAAAATCGGCAGAGATTGAAGGGAGCAAGGCATTTGCCAAGGATCTTATGAAGAAATACGGGATACCCACAGCGGAATACCGCACATTCACCTCCAGAGATGAGGCAGCAGGGTATATAAGAGAAAAGGGTGCTCCTCTGGTAATCAAGGCCGATGGACTGGCAGCGGGAAAGGGGGTTATCCCTGCCAAGAATATTGAAGAGGCATTAGATGCTGTGGATCTTATTATGGTTAAAAAGGCATTCGGTGAAGCGGGCAAAAAGATAGTGGTTGAGGAGTTTTTAACTGGTGAAGAGGCATCCTTTTTGGTCTTTACCGATGGTGAATCTGTGATTCCCCTGCCACCTTCCCAGGATCATAAACCAATATTTGATGGAGATAGGGGACCAAATACAGGTGGAATGGGGGCTTACTCCCCTGCTCCTGTTGTAACAGAGGATTTGCATGCGCAGATAATGAAAGAAATCATTCGGCCTGCCATCAGTGGTATGGCTGCAGAAGGAAGGAAATATAAAGGGGTATTATATGCAGGACTGATAATTGCGGATGGCAAGGCAAAGGTGTTGGAGTTTAATGCCAGATTTGGTGACCCAGAGACACAACCCTTGCTTATGAGGATGAAGAGCGACATAATCCCTGTACTTCAGGCCACCATAGATGGAAATCTTTTTCAGATAAAGGTTGAATGGGATGAGAGGGCTGCTGTTTGCGTGGTCATGGCATCTGAGGGTTACCCGGGAAGTTATCAAAAAGGCTTTGAGATCTACGGGTTAGAAGAAACCTTAAAGATACCAAATGTTGAAGTATTTCATGGCGGAACGGTTATAAAAGATGGAAAGATAATTTCAAGTGGCGGAAGGGTTCTGGGGGTTGCTGCCCTAGAACATGGGATTAAAAATGCCATTGGTTTAGCCTACAGGGCGGTTAATTATATTCACTGGGAAGGCGTTTATTATCGACAGGATATTGGTAGGAAGGCTTTAAATTGTAGATAGCGCAGTAAAAAGCAGGAAAAAATTTCTGGTGCAATGAACCCATCATAAGCCTTTGGCTCATAAAGGATGATGAAAATGTCATTCCTGCAGAAGCAGGAATCCAGCGTAATTAAAACCCTAGATTCCGTGTCAAGCACGGAATGACGGTAAGGAGTATTTTCGAGTGAAAGAAGATATAAAGGGGAAAAACCCGTTGGTTTCCATTGTTATGGGCAGTGACTCTGATCTGCCTATTATGGATGAAGCCAGAAAGATATTGGAATACATGGGTATAGAGTATGAGATCGCCATTTCTTCTGCCCATCGTTCTCCTGAGAGGACGACAAAATATGCCCAATCTGCTATCAAAAAAGGGATTGAAGTAATTATAGCCGGTGCTGGTAGCGCTGCACATCTAGCAGGAATCATTGCCGCAGAGACTGTCTTGCCGGTAATTGGTGTTCCTATTGACTCATCCTCTTTAAAGGGCATAGACGCACTGCTTTCGACAGTCCAGATGCCTGGAGGTGTGCCTGTTGCTACTATGGCTATTGGAAAAACAGGGGCAAAGAATGCAGCAATCCTCGCTGCTCAGATATTGGGAGTGAAGTACACTAAAATTAGAGCCGACCTGAAGAGGTATAAAAGAGAGCTGGCGTTTGAAGTGGAAAAGAAGGCACAAAAGCTAGAAAACGAGGTAAGATAAGGTTCTTCTTTCCCTATTCGGGCAGAGGCCAAAGACCTTTTTCTTCTAATACTGACTTTAGTGTCTTCAGCGCGGCATTGGTCGCCGGCATTCCTCCGTAGACAAAGGTTTGAAAGATCACCTCCGCTATTTCCTTGGGGTCGCATCCAACATTCAGGGCAATTTGAATGTGCAGTCTCAGCTCATCGAGGCGGGATAGCACAGTTAGGGCTGCTACCGTTATTAACTGCCTGATCTTGTGAGGAATTTTCTCTCTGGCGTATACCTGGCCAGTTATAAATAAGGAAAGGTCTTTTGCCAGGTTTTTATCAAATGCCTTCCAAAGATCATGCGGCTTTTCATCTGTTATGTCTTTCATGTACAATCCTGCTGTTTTTTTGGTTTTCTCTAATACTTCCTTGCTCAAAGTAAAATCTCCTCTCTGGAAACGGTTTTTTCAGTGTGAACTATTTAATCTTCTCATTGGGCAGAGTTATAGACGCTACTTGCCCTGAATTTCCGAGCTTACCCAGGGCTTTTCCGTTATAGAAAAGGTCAATTCCACCAGCGTTCCCGATGGATAATTTAAGCGTGTGAAGGGCGTTCCATGTTAAATTTTCTCCTGGTTTTAGTAGAACTTCAAAGGGTGGTTTGTCATCGATTTGAACCTTTATCCAGGTAGTTTCAGAGGCTTTTACCAGCAGGGTTTTTTCTCCCTCCTTTTGAGATTCAGCCTTTTTCTTTTCTGGTGTTAATGGTTGTGTCCCATCAGCCAATGAGACAGTTGCTCCAGGTTCTTTTGGTGGTTTATCCCCTGTTACGGTACTCCCCGCCATCTCTTCGGGCAAAGGGGGCTGAACTATGGTTTCTCCAGTTGGCATAGAGGGTACCGATGATGGTTCAGAAATAACATCTGTGCGGGTTTTAATCTCTTCTTCTTTGCCAGGGTAAAGATAGAAAAATAGAAAAACAATTAAGATTATTGCCAATGGGGAAACTATAAGTAAGCGTCTGGACAAAAGAGGTTTCTTAGGGGGGGGCGCGATTTCCTCGACGTTTTTCAGACCATCTAAATGCCTCTTGTATTGCAGAAGGACCTCATCCTTGTCCAATCCCACACAACTTGCGTAGGCCTTTAAGAATCCCATGAGAAAGACTTCCGCAGGCAACTTGTCTGTGTCATCGTCCTCTATTGCCTCTAGGAAGACCTTTCTTATCCTTGTAGCCGCCGAAATCTCTTCAAGGGAAACGGACCTTGATTCTCTCTCTTTCCTGAGATATTCTCCAAAAGAGTCCATATTGCTCCAAATAATATGTATTTATAAACCGCCCAAAGGCAATTTTTGTTTGACCAACTGTTTTTTAACACATATTAAAAACTCTTGCAATAAAAAGATTTGGATCCAAATAGACAAAATCCTGATTTTTCGCTTAAAACAAGAAATTTGAACTTCACCCCCACCCCGCCCTCCCCCTCAAGGGGGGAGGGGAAGGGTGGGGGTGAAAAATGGAAATTCCTATACAACAAATTAATTTATCACTTGATATAAGACATATTCTCTGATATATTCCCACCTCATAATACATACCTTAAATTCGATTTAATTCTTTCTCTTCCTATAAGAAGAATGGTTGAATTTCCTAAAATTAGAAGGGAGAATTCGATGCTTTTCGACTCTATTTTGGGCTTATTTTCCAATGATTTGGCCATTGATCTGGGCACAGCAAATACCCTTGTGTACGTCAAGGGCAAAGGTATTGTCTTGAGCGAGCCATCGGTGGTTGCTGTCCGAAGCAACTATCCAGAAGGTGTTAAAAAGGTTTTAGCAGTAGGGATGGAGGCAAAAAAAATGTTGGGGAGAACCCCCGCTAGCATCGTTGCCATTCGTCCTATGAAAGACGGTGTTATCGCTGACTTTGAGATTACAGAGGCAATGCTTAGATACTTTATAACAAAGATTCATAACCGCCGTGCATTGGTAAGGCCTAGAATCATTATCTGTGTTCCTTCCGGTATCACACAGGTTGAAAAACGCGCTGTCAGGGAAACCGCCGAGTCTGCTGGTGCCAGAGAGGTCTACCTGATAGAGGAACCAATGGCTGCCGCTATCGGAGCAGGGCTGCCTGTTGGCGAAGCCGCAGGGAACATGATTGTTGACATAGGGGGGGGGACTACTGAAGTAGCTGTTATTTCTCTGTCTGGCATCGTATATAGTCAGTCTGTCCGTGTTGCTGGTGACAAGATGGATGATGCCATAGTTCAATATGTTAAAAGGAAGTACAATCTTTTAATAGGGGAAAGGACTGCCGAGTTAGTGAAGGTTACCATAGGTACAGCTTATCCTGACAAAGACATAAAGACCATGGAAATAAAGGGCAGAGATCTAATAGACGGTCTCCCCAAAATTTTGCAGATCGATTCAGAAGAGATTAGAAGTTCACTGGCGGAGACTATCAATGCCATAATCGAGGCTGTTAGAATGGCCCTTGAGAGAACCCCTCCAGAATTAGCTGCCGATATTGTAGACAGGGGGATTGTTTTGGTCGGGGGGGGGGCTTTATTAAAAAACCTGGACATTCTTTTAAAAGAAGAAACCGGGCTTCCAATAATACGTGCAGACAATCCTCTTTCTGCTGTTGTTCTCGGCGCCGGAAAGGCTTTGGACGAGCTGCCTCTTTTAAAGGAGATAACTATCCGTTCTTAGCATAAAAAATTTAATAAGGGGACCGATGTTCTATCTCTTCAGGAGATATAGAGTAATAGTAATCACTGCCTCTCTTTGTATAGTTGCCATACTCCTTATCTCCCTAAATATTAAAGAAAGGAAGAAACCCCATTTTTTTGAAAAGATTATTTTCGAGGTCTCTTCGCCTTTTCAAAAGACAATTCATTTAACTGTAAAAGGTGTAAAAACCCTGTGGG
>PFIF01000245.1 GCA_002782605.1 Deltaproteobacteria bacterium CG_4_8_14_3_um_filter_43_13
TGAGTCAAAGCAATAGTTGACTATACGACAGGTTACCCCTGCCTTGGTTGTGGACGGTGAGGTGAAATCGACTGGAAAGGTTCTTTCTTTTGAGGAAATCAAGAAGATTATCGGTTACGAAAAAAAACACGGACTGCTATGAATAGAGAAGTGAGGGAATTACCAATTGAATCCATGGAGGACAAAATGCGAAAAGCAGGCACCTTAATAACAGTGATTTCCATCCTCAGCCTTCTCCTCGCCACTGAGTCTTTTGCCCAACGAGGAATGAAGTGGATGGGGAGTGGAGGCTGGGGTCCGGGAGGCCAATACGGTAGGATGTATGACCTCAAAACTGTTGAAACCATCAGCGGGGAGGTAGTCAGCATTGAAAGGATTACCCCAATAAAAGGGATGTGCTATGGCGTACATCTTATGGTGAAGACAGGCAAAGAAACAATTCCGATTCATTTGGGCCCGGGATGGTACATCGAAAACCAGGACATTAAGATTCAGCCGAAGGACAAGATTGAGATCAAAGGCTCAAGAATAACCTTTCAAGGAACACCGGCTGTCATTGCTGCTGAAGTAAAAAAAGGAGACGAAATATTGAGGCTTCGTGATGAAAAAGGTTTTCCTGTTTGGGCGGGTTGGAGAAGACGTTAGTAAACAACACCCTCACTTCTCTTCTTATAGCAGTCCGGCAAGTGTTAAGAGTTTCGCTATACAGGTAAAAAGATGCGGAAGCATACCCAAAATTAAGGGAGAAAGATAATGTTGCTTAGAGGATATAAATTCACCGTCGGTATGTGTTTAGCAGACTCTGAGAAGATCAGGATAGTGGCAAAGCTCACAGATGATATAGGAGACGTACTGCCTTATCTCAATGCCACTTTCAGAGGATGTGTGTATAATCACAATGAACAGGTTCTCACCCTGAAAAAGGATGGCAGGCAGATAACCTTCCGTCCCAAAGAGATCGCCATAACCAAACTTGAAAACGAGAATAAGGCAAGAAAAATCCTGGATTGGTTAAAAAACCTTATAAATAAGACCTATGATAACCGTGAAAATATCAAGCCAAAGCTAGATAGCTGGCTGATATTGACCCCATTGAGCCTTTCCGGTTCTCTTCCAGGTGAGGGATTATAGAAGTTGCTGAATAAACAAAATGGAGAAAACTATATGACAAATAAATGCATCATCTCAATGATCTTGATACTTTTTCTTGCCTTTGCAGGAGGTATGGTTAGCCCTGCTCATTCCAAGGAGTCTAGCAGGGGCAAAAAATATGAAATCACCTTTATAGAACTTGGATCGGTAGGATGCATACCATGCCGCATGATGCAGCCTGTAATGGAAAAAGTGGAAAAGGACTTCGCAGGGAAAGTAAGGGTAGTATTCTACGATGTCTGGACAAAAGAAGGAAGGCCTTATGCGTCACAGTATGGGATAAGAGCAATCCCGACCCAGGTCTTCCTCGACAGAAACGGCAATGAGTTCTATCGTCATCTGGGATACTTTTCATATGAAGAGATTGTGGAATTGCTGAAAAAACATTCAGTAAAACCGGTCAAGTGACCACAGAATCACACAAAGGGGGAATTACACCAAAGGAATGATCTTTTATTTGATCAATCCTATAAAGGAGGTTTAAATGAACAAACTTAAAAATGACGAGATTCGCAGCGCAGTTCGGGAGAATTACGGAAAAGTAGCTGCATCAGAGAGCCCCGGTTGCGGTTGCTCATCCTCATCCTGTTGTGGAACACCTGGTGATGTGACGGCAGCGGATATTTCACTTGGATTGGGTTACTCCGGAGAGGATGTGACTGCTGTGCCGGAAGGAGCGAACATGGGGCTTGGATGTGGCAATCCGCAGGCCATTGCCTCCTTACAACCCGGCGAAACGGTTCTCGACCTGGGCAGCGGTGGAGGATTCGACTGTTTCCTTGCGGTACGGGCAGTTGGGGACAAGGGACTTGTCATCGGCGTTGACATGACCCCGGAGATGATCACCAAGTCACGCGGAAATGCAGAGAAAGCCGGCATCAGGAACGTCGATTTTCGACTTGGAGAGTTGGAAAATCTCCCTGTAGCCGATGGGGTTGTTGATGTCATCATTTCGAATTGTGTGATCAACCTTTCTCCCGAGAAAGAAAGGGTTTTCAGGGAGGCCTTCCGTGTATTGAAGCCGGGTGGGCGGCTGGCGATTTCCGATGTTGTCGCCACCGCTGAACTGCCCGCTGACCTTAAGAAAGATATGGCATCCTATACCGCGTGCATAGCGGGCGCATCTCCTGCCCAAGCACTTGAATCCATGTTGCATCGAACCGGATTTGAGAATATTCAGATCAAGCCAAAAGCTGAAAGCAGGACATTTATCCGTGACTGGATACCTGGAAGCAAGATCGAGGACTATGTGGTTTCGGCAACTATTGAGGCAGTAAAACCCCAGGAATAACAACAGCATCAAGTCGGTATGGTAAAGCTCTGCAACGGCTTTGCCAGCCGGTTATCCCGAGCGATGTCCAGCATAGCATACGAAACAATGCAATGAGGAAAATTTAATGTTGGAAAGTTTTTTTCTAACCGTTAATGAATGGATTGGTGGCGGAACGGCCATTGCCGCTCTGGGCTGTTTTCTCTGGGGGATGATCAGCGTCCTCTTCAGCCCCTGTCACCTGGCTTCCATACCCCTGATCGTAGCCTATGTGGCCGGTCAGGATCAGGTATTGAAAGCAAGACAGGCCGGATACTATTCGGTTGCCTTTACTCTTGGACTCTTTATTACAATAGCCCTGATTGGAATTGTCTGCGCCCTTTTAGGCCGAATGCTCGGTGATGTCGGAAACTACTGGCAGATTCCTATCGGATTAATCCTGGTCTGGGTTGCTCTGGGTATGCTTGGCGTTGAAAAATGCTCCATGTCGGGCAGTTTCTTACACCACCTTAAATTGAAAGGCATTTTTGGGGCATTTGTCCTGGGCCTTTCCTATGGAGTTCTTTCCGGTTCCTGCACCTTTGGATTCATAGCCCCAATTCTTGCCATCATAACCATCCAGCAAAAGCTAGTTAGTGGTATTATCTTTATCCTGCTCTTTGCGATCGGGCATTGCCTGCCTATAGTTGTGGCAGGGAGTTCTACAGCATTAGTGAGAGGGATACTGGAGAATCAATCCTGGCAAAAAGGCAGTATTTTTTTCAGGAAGGGCGCAGGCGTGCTTATCGGACTTATGGGAATATATTTTACCGTCAATCCATTTCTCGGGTCATGAGTAAATTGGAAGCCTTATAAAGGTGTTTTTCTTCAAGCAGTGAAGGCTCCCGCAAGGATCGGTTATTTAACCGGCATTCCGCAATGGAGGAACGCTATGTTACTTAAAAAATACACCAAAGAAATTTTCAGGGCAAAATGTAATCCAAGCTTTCAGTCCGTACATTGTATTGCCCATCTTGATGAGGATATTGGAGATGTACTCCCCTACCTCAATTCTGTACTCGGGGGTTTTACCTACCTTAAGGATCCCCCGGCCGTAACGTTTAAAATACACGGTAAACTCATCACTGTCTATCCCCGCAAGATTGCTGTCAATGCCCTCAGAGACGAAGAAGAGGCCGATAATATCCTGGAGTGGCTAAAAAAGGAAATCAACGAGACATGGGAAAAACGGGCGGAAATTGAACCGATATATGAAGGTATGCCAAAACCCAAAGTACTGGAAATTCTGAAACTCTTACCCAGAATAACCAATTGTCGTGAATGCGGGCAGCCTACATGTATGGTATTCGCTACCCTCGTGACCCAAGGGGCGAAAGGACCCGAGGATTGCCCACCACTAATTAAGGAAAGCAAAAGAAAACTTGAGGAATACATGAGCCAATTTCGATTGGATTTTTAGCATATATGGAGGGAACCATGAAAGAGTGGCATAAATTTCTTATTCTCGTGGGCGGCTTTTTAGCCGCCTATTTTATCCCCTTTAACAACGTCCATGTGCAGAAGGCGATCCTTGAATCTTTTTATATGATTCAGGACTACGCACAGAAGCATGTGCTATTGTGTCTCGTTCCAGCCTTCTTTATCGCCGGGGCCATATCCGTCTTTGTTTCTCAGGCCTCGGTCATGAAGTATCTGGGGCCAGCGGCAAACAAGCTCCTTTCCTACTCCGTGGCGTCCGTCTCAGGAACAGTCCTGGCAGTATGCTCCTGCACAGTGCTCCCGCTTTTTGCTGGGATTTACCGGATGGGGGCAGGGATCGGGCCCGCATCGGCCTTCCTCTATTCCGGACCGGCCATCAATGTCCTCGCCATCGTCCTTTCAGCGAAGGTCTTGGGCTGGCAGATCGGCCTGGCACGGGCTATCGGCGCTGTCGTGTTCGCCTATATCATCGGACTCCTTATGGCCTTTACCTTTCGGAAGGAGGAAAAGAACAAGCAGCCCATCGTCATGCCTGAGGGAGATGAGCCGAAGAGGAAACTCTGGCAGGACACTGTCTATATGGCCTCCATGGTGGGCATCCTGGTCTTTGCGAACTGGGGAAGGCCTCTGGAAACCGAAGGTGTCTGGTACGCGCTCTATGCTGCAAAGTGGTATCTGACTGGACTTTTCGGCCTTCTCTTCGGGTATGTGATTGTCCGCTGGTTCGGAGCAAAGGTGCTTCCCACGATAATTACCGGCGTCGTGACGCTCCTTTTGGCGCTTACCTTTCCTCAGTGGCCGCTTCTCGCCTTTTCGGCAGGCATTGCCGGGCTTGTCTGGGTGACAGGGACCTCGTCGGATGAGACAAAAAACTGGCTTGACTCCACCTGGACATATACGCTCATGATCGCCCCGCTGCTTTTGGGCGGCGTTTTCATCGCCGGTTTTCTCCTCGGCATGCCGGGCACGGATAATGGGATCATCCCTTCCCGCTGGATTTCCATGCTTGTCGGCGGAAACAGCTTCACTGCCAACTTTTTCGCTTCCATCGTGGGCGCCTTCATGTACTTTGCAACCCTGACTGAGGTGCCCATTGTCCAGGGGCTTTTAGGTTCAGGCATGGGAAAGGGACCGTCCCTGGCCCTGCTTTTGGCGGGGCCAGCGCTTTCGCTGCCGAGTATGATCGTAATTCGGAGTATCCTGGGGACAAAAAAAGCCTTAGTTTTCATTTCATACGTGATTGTCATGTCAACTTTGGCGGGTATGTTCTTTGGCTGGATCATGGGATAACAGTATAAGAATACAGGGAGGAAGGTAAAATGAGTGCGCCGAGCAAGCTTATTAGTTCTTA
>PFIF01000182.1 GCA_002782605.1 Deltaproteobacteria bacterium CG_4_8_14_3_um_filter_43_13
GCGCAAAGGTTGTGATTACATGAAAACTGGCAAAAATCGAGTTTTTTTGAAAAAAGTTGAATTTTTTCTTTTTCTTATATCGGAGTTCCAGGTTTTTTCTAAATTGGCTTGACATCTTAAATAATTTAGTTGAAAAAGACTATCCATCTCTGTTAAACTGCTAAATAGTTCACACTGAAAAATTCCCTTTTCCACTGGATTCCAAAAAAATTTATGAATTTGCGCTCAGAGATACTTTTTTAAAAGCTCTCTAAGGTATATAAAGATGAAGGCACGGATAAAAAATTATTTTATAACAGGTTTATTAGCGGCGATCCCCATTACTGTGACTATATACATCCTTAAGATATTTATTGGTATAATGGACAGCGTTCTTAACTACTTACCACTAAAGTTCCACCCTGATACTTACCTTCCATTTCATGTTCCAGGATTGGGATTGATAGCTACAGCGGTCGTGATATTTATTGTTGGGGTTGTTACCCAAAGCCTCCTTGGCAGAAAGCTGGTTCCATTTGGCGAATGGACAATATCTAAGATTCCTGTGGTTAGAAACATATACCTTGGCATCAAGCAGCTGGTAGAAGCCGTATTTGTCCAGAATTCAAAGGGTTTTAAACGAGTTGTATTGGTTGAGGCTCCCAGGAAGGACATGTGGCTTGTAGGATTTTTGACTGGTGTTACCGAGGGGGAGGTCCAGGATAAAACTAAAAAGAGAGTCGTTAATGTGTTCGTTCCTACCACACCAAACCCCACTACCGGATTATATCTTCTGATTCCAGAGAAAGACGTTATAACCCTTGATATGAGTGTAGAAGATGCCTTTAAATTAATAATGTCAGCAGGGATTGTTACCCCTCCAGACAAGCTAACTGTAACTCCCCAATGTCAAAAATAAGCCCATCTGCCCGGTTTGTTCTTGAAAAGGCGGGTAATTAAAGGATCCTTATGAAACAAAAGGCCGTTTTTATTAAGACCTTTGGGTGCCAGATGAACGAACATGATTCTGAGAAGATCTACAGAATCCTGAGAGATCACGATTATAAATTCACAGAGAATATTGACAATGCCGATCTGGTCTTGCTGAATACCTGTAGTATCAGGGAAAAGGCAGAGCACAAGGTTTACAGCAGCCTGGGAAGGCTTAGAAGATTAAAGGACAAAAACCCTAAACTTATTATCGGAGTTGGGGGATGTGTAGCCCAGCAGGAAGGAGAAAGGCTTCTGCACAGGGTTCCTTATCTGGATATGGTATTTGGAACTCACAACATCCATAAATTGCCCGAATTTATCCATGATGTTGAACAAACAGGAAAGAGAATTCTAGAAACCAGTCTGTACGATTCAGTCCCTTCCCTTGGAGTTTGCCCTAACCCCAGGGAAAAAGAGATAAAATCCTATGTTACAATTATGCAGGGTTGTGATAATTACTGTTCTTATTGTATAGTTCCATATGTAAGGGGCAGGGAGATAAGCAGGCCAAGCAGAGAGATACTGGAGGAGGTAAGGAGACTGTCGGAGAAGGGCGTAAAGGAAGTGACGTTACTGGGTCAAAATGTAAATTCTTACGGGAGGGGGATTGCAGGAGATATGACTTTCCCCCAACTGTTGCACTCAATAAATGAGATAGATAGAATAGAGAGGATACGTTTTACCACCTCCCATCCGAAAGACCTGTCTCCTGAGCTGATCTCTTGTTTTGGACAATTGGATAAGTTATGTGAACATATTCACTTACCTGTTCAATCCGGTTCTAATCTAGTTCTGAAGGCTATGAACAGGAGATATACGGCAGAAGAATACATTACAAAGGTAGAAAGGATCAGGAAGGCTTGTCCGAAAATAGGTATAACATCGGACATTATCGTGGGATTTCCAGGGGAGACTGAGAAGGATTTTGAAGATACCCTTAAATTAATAGGGATAGTTAAATTCAACAGTCTTTTTTCTTTTAAATATTCTGATAGGGTTGAAACAAAGGCATCAACCCTCCCTGAAAAAGTCGATGATAAGGTCAAAGGCAAGAGGTTAAGTATCCTCCAAACCTACCAGAAACTTTTTACTTTAACTAAAAACAGAGAATTGGAAGGAAAAGAGGAAGAGATATTGGTAGAAGGCCCTAGCAAGACTGATCCAACACGTTTGACAGGGAGAACCAGATCAAATAAAGTAGTAAATTTTGAAGGGTCATCCGATTTAACAGGACGTATAGTGCCTGTCATGATAAAGAGGGCGTTCCTCAATTCACTGGAGGGAGAGATAAATACGACTTATTGCAGTTAATGGGAGGTCTATATGTTTAAAGAAATGAGAGTAGCGGGATTAACAGTGGACCCTTTTACTAACATGCCTATTATTATCCTTAAGGACATGGAAGATAAGAGTGCGGTTCCAATCTGGATTGGACTGCTGGAAGCCAGTGCTATAGCTACTGAGCTTGAAAAAATTCAGCTTCCTAGACCTATGACCCATGATTTATTAAAGAATATTTTGGACAGCTTTAAGGTTGATGTAATGAAAGTAGAGATTAACGACTTGCAGGACAACACCTTCTATGCTACCCTATATCTTAAGATGGGCAACAAGAAGTATGCTATTGATTCTCGTCCCAGTGATGCAATTGCTATAGCTTTAAGAACCAATTCTCCCATATATGTCAGTGAAGAGGTCATAGTACGGTCAAGGAGGATTGACTTAAAAGGGGCAACTATGGATAAAGAAGGTAAAGAACCAGAAAAATGGGCTGAAATTTTAGAAAACATGTCTCCAGAAGACTTTGGCAAGTACAAGATGTAGGTGACAACACGAATCTTTAACTTAATTTAATCGTATAGGAATTTCCTTTTGGACGCAGGTGAATAGAGTTGTTTGATTGGTTTCATTGGTTTGATGTTGAACATACAACAGCGGGCTTAAGCCCGCTGTTGTATGGAAGTCAGTAAGGGAGGACGTCAATAAACGTTAATCAGAACTAATAGAACTAACTTGATTACCCCAACTCCAATTCCATATTTTGTAACTCTTTGATCCTGTCTCTAAACTCTGCTGCTTTTTCAAATTCGAGCTTATGAGCCGCTTTTTTCATCTGGGCTTTCAAATTTTTAATGAGTTTTGGTATCTCATCTGAAGGTATGTATTCTTCTCCAGATTCCTTGACAATTGGGACAGTGTAATAATCGGCCTCATAGATTGAGGTTAAGATGCTGGATATAGATTTTTTAATGCTTTCAGGGGTAATGTTATTCTTTTTGTTAAACTCAGCTTGAATTTTTCTCCTACGGCTTGTTTCATGTATGGTGGTCTCTATAGACCGAGTAATGGTGTCACTATACATTATTACCTCTCCGGCGATGTTTCTGGATGCCCTTCCGCACATCTGTATCAATGACCTTTCAGAGCGAAGAAATCCTTCTTTGTCAGCATCTAATATGGCAACCAGAGATACCTCAGGGATGTCCAGTCCCTCTCTGAGCAGGTTTATCCCTATAAGGCAATCGAATTCGTTCATGCGCAAGCTTCTGATTATCTTTACCCTTTCCAGGGTGTCAATATCTGAGTGAAGATACCTCACTCTTATTCCCAACCCACTGTAGTATTCAGAAAGGTCCTCAGCCATCCTTTTGGTCAAGGTGGTGACCAGTACCCTTTCCTTACGTTTAGACCGTTTATTGATTTCATGCAGGAGATCATCAACTTGATCCCTGGCAGACTTGACGGTGATTGCGGGATCCATGAGGCCTGTAGGGCGAATAATCTGTTCAGCAATCTTACCCTTGCCCTTTTTTAATTCGTAATCTCCCGGTGTAGCAGAGACATAAATAACCTGGTTTATGAGTCCCTCAAACTCATGGAAATTAAGGGGTCGGTTATCAAGGGCTGAGGGAAGACGAAATCCGTACTCCACCAGGGTTTCTTTTCTTGACCTATCCCCACGATACATACCATTAAGCTGAGGGATGGTCACATGACTTTCGTCTACGAATATAAGGAAATTCTTGGGGAAATAATCCACCAGCGTATGTGGGGGTTCTCCTGGTTTTCGGTCATCCAGGTATCTGGAATAGTTTTCTATGCCGGTACAGTAACCTGCTTCCTCCAGCATTTCGATATCAAAATTGGTCCTCTCCTCTATCCTTTGAGCTTCTAACAGTTTGTTATGGGAATAAAAAAAACGAATCTGTCCCTTTAATTCTCCCTTGATGGCTTCAATAGCCTTTTTTAGCATATCTTTAGGGGTGACGTAATGACTTCCTGGATAGATGGTAGCCTTTTCCAGTTTTCTGATCCTTTTTCCCAGGAGGGGATCAGTCTCGAAGATGGCCTCCACAAGGTCACCGAATAACTGAACCCTAATGGCCATATCCTCTTCATATGCAGGAAATATCTCTATCACATCACCCTTGACACGGAATGTCCCCCTATGGAAATCGAAGTCATTCCTTTCATATTGGATTTCCACGAGCTTTGAGAGAATTTTATCTCTAGAAATCTCATGCCCCTCTTCCAGTGACAATAGCATTCCATAATAGGCATCTGGAGAGCCCAGACCATAGATACACGAGACACTGGCTACGATTATAACATCATTTCTCTCAAGAAGAGAGCGGGTAGCAGAATGCCTCATCTTATCGATTTTCTCGTTTATAGAGGCATCCTTTTCTATGTAAGTATCCGATTGGGGTATGTACGCCTCCGGTTGATAGTAGTCATAATAGCTTACAAAGTATTCCACTGCATTTTCAGGAAAGAGTTCTTTAAATTCACTGAAGAGCTGAGCGGCAAGGGTTTTATTGGGGGCGATAACCAGAGTGGGTTTCTGAACTCTTTCGATTATATTAGCCATGGTAAAGGTCTTACCTGATCCGGTGACCCCCAGTAGGACCTGGTACCTTTCTCCAGCAGCAATTCCATTGCTCAGTTTCTCGATAGCCTGGGGCTGGTCACCTCTGGGTATAAACTCTGTAACCAATTTGAAGTTACTCATGACTTTATATTTCGCAATACCACCATAATCCTCAGGGGGGCATGCCTGTTTTCCTGTAATGCAGGCTGGATATTTAATATCCTTAGCTCGAGGGAGGAGCGACTAAAATCAGTCGGCGCTGTAATCGATCGGCTGGTTTTGTTAGGCGACCTTTTGCAGTTTATAAAAAGGTATTTCATAGTTCAAGCCACCATGCTTTCTCAGGTGGTTATATTCAAATAGAAAGTTTCCAATGTTTAGGATTATATCTTGCCCTAATTCGAATGAATTGGGATAAAAGAATTCGTTCTTAAGTATCTTCCAAAAGGCTTCTATCTCTCGCCGATTGTCTAAAACATCACATAGTGCTCTCTCTCAAAATCCTCTTGTCCCCTACCCTGATGGTGACCCTTATCTTGTCAAAATACTCGATTAAAGGTGTAG
>PFIF01000266.1 GCA_002782605.1 Deltaproteobacteria bacterium CG_4_8_14_3_um_filter_43_13
CGTCATCCCTCTCTTCCGGAATGAATAACTTCAGACCCCAAAGTGTAACTTAAATATCTTTAAAAATTGTCTTGACAAATGGGTCCACCTTAAACAATCAGCTAAAACTTTTTGTTAACAAGGTTAACAGCTTATTGAAAGAACTAAGGAAAAAAGATTCAAACGAGTTAGAAATTTATAAAAATGAGTCAGAAGCCTATAAATTTGGCGCATCTGTGGAAGGCGACCTTGATGAGTTCAACTTTTGCAGGAGAATTAAAGTCAATGATACAGAATTTGCCAAAAAGATACAACAGATTGAGAATGCCACTAAAAAACACCGCATGATAATGGTTAATTACTCCAGAGGCATAAAATAGAAAAAGTCGAAACGGAAGTAGGCATCGGCAAAGCCCCTCCCACGAAAGGAATCTGATGAATTCACGCCATGATAAAAAATTTGCCTCTATTGAAAATGTTCAACAGGGTTTTAAAGATGCGGAGTACATCTGCAACAAAAAGATTGCCACCACCGTATATCTTGCGTATCACTTAGAGAAACCTATCCTTGTCGAGGGACCGGCCGGTGTTGGCAAAACCGAACTGGCTAAAACTGCGGCAGCCTTTCTTGGCGTCTCTTTAATCCGTCTGCAATGCTATGAAGGACTTGACGAATCAAAGGCCCTCTACGAATGGAAATATGGGAAGCAGTTACTTTACACCCAGATGCTGAAGGATAAGCTGAATGATGTTTTAAAGGGGGCAAAGGGGCTTTCAGCATCCATTGATAAGCTCCATGAATACAATGACATCTTCTTTTCCCGTTCCTTTCTGGAGCCAAGGCCGCTATTGAAGGCACTCCAACAAAAAGACGGGGCAGTGCTGTTGATAGACGAAATTGACAAATCAGACAACGAGTTCGAGGCCTTTTTGCTGGAAATTCTTTCAGACTTTCAGGTGTCCATTCCGGAGATCGACACTATCCATGCAGAAACCAAGCCATTTGTCTTCCTGACAAGCAACAATACAAGAGAATTGAGCGAGGCTCTGAAACGTCGCTGCCTACACCTCTATATCCCCCTCCCTGACCCTAAGCTTGAAAGGGAGATCATCCGTATTCGGGTCCCCGGCATTTCAGGAAAGCTCAGAATCCAGTTGGTTTCCTTTATCCAACAGATGAGGGAACTGGATATAAAGAAAATCCCTTCTATAAGCGAGACTATAGACTGGGCCAGAGTACTGCTCCTTCTGCATGCAGATAAACTGAGTACGGATTTGATTAGCGAAACCCTCCATATCATCTTGAAATTTGAAGGGGATATTAAAGTAGCAGAAGAACATCTCTATGAGATGACCAGGAGAGCTATAAAAGAGGCTGCAATCTGAGAAAATGGAACAGATTCTAAAGGATTTTATCTCGGCACTTCGCAGTTCCGGGGCAAGAATATCAATACCAGAGACTATTGATGCCATGAATACCGTGAAGCTGACAGGTTATCATAACAGGGAAGTTTTTAAAGACTCTCTATCTGCTGTCCTGGCAAAATCCTTTCACGAAAAGGAAATCTTTGAGGAGTGCTTTTATAGATTCTTTTCCTTTGACACCTTTTCAGAAAACATAGGCGATTACCCAGAGAGCCTTGCCCCAGAGGTCATGGAAGAGATTTCTCCCCTTTCTCAGATGATCCTCTCTGGTGATCTTGGAGGGCTTGCTTCTTCAATAAGAGAGGCGGCACGGGAAGTACATATCACAGGGATACAGTTTTTTACACAGAAAGGGCTCTACATTCATAGAATTCTACGTCATATGGGACTGGACAAACTGAAGCTAGATGTGAAATACCTTTTTCAGCAGGATACCTTTTCTTCCAAACAGATGGCTGAAAAACTAGAGAAGGGCAAAGACTACCTCTTTGAAAATGTAAAAGACTTTGTAGAGCAGCAATTTGCCTTGTTCTCCCCTTCAGTAACAGAGAACTTACTTGAAGATTACCTGAAAAGTATCAAGCTATCCAATTTAGAGCAGCGAGATTTTCACCGTATGCATTCCATTATCCAGAAGATGGTGAAACGTCTTAACGACCTGCATTCAAGAAGAAGGAAAACCTCGAAAAGAGGCCAGCTTGATTTCAGAAAAACCCTACGGAACAATATCAGTTATCAAGGCCTCCTTTTTGATATTCAATGGAAAAAGAAGAAGATCGACCGCCCGGATATTATTGCCATATGTGATGTCAGCCGTTCTGTTGAAACCGTGGCAAGGTTTCTATTGTTGTTTCTATACAGCCTTAATAAATCACTTGCCAGGATACGGACATTTATTTTCTGCTCTAATCTTATAGAGGTAAGCCATATTTTTGATGAATATCCTGTTGAAGAGGCACTGGTAAAGCTACAAAGCGGTATGGGCTTGGGTATCATACTTGGTCGGACAGATTATGGGCAGGCATTTCGTGATTTCGAGGAAAGCTGGTTTCACCTTATCACCAAGAAGACAACGATACTCGTCCTGGGGGATGCACGGAATAATTACGGCGACTCTCAAGCCGGCATCCTTAAATCAATGCATGAAAGGGGCAAGAGGCTTATCTGGTTGAACTCCGAGCCACGGTCGTTCTGGGGTATAGGCGATTCAGAGATGAAGAAATACCTCCCCTGCTGTCATCTTGCCAGAGAATGCAATACAGTGCATCACCTGGAACGAGTGGTGGATTCCCTTTTGTCATTGGAATCGTAACCCAGTGAGAACCGTGAAGAAGTATCCATTTTCGTTTCAGCATTAATTCGCCCTCAGGGATACCGGGCTGTTGCCCAAACGAAAATTCCTTTGAGCGGTCATCAAAAGGTTTTTTGCTCACAAATCTTAGCAAAGCGGAAGATTAGCGATTTCAATTGTTTGAGCTCGAAGGGCGAGTTTTGAAATCGCCTGTAGCGAGCTTTAGATTTGTCAAAAAACGTTTTGGACAAGCGAAAAGGGATTTGGGCAACAGCCTGTTCAAAACAGATACAGTTTTTCAAAATATCTCCAAAGAAAGGGGTTTATTAGATGACTGGTGGAGTGACAATTGAAACGGATTTAAAAGGTCTCAAACTTTTGGGAAGGGGAAAGGTCAGAGACATATATGATCTGGGGGAGCATCTATTGATAGTAGCAACGGACAGGATTTCTGCCTTTGATGTAATTATGCAGAACGGCATCCCGGATAAAGGGAAAACACTAACCCAGATTTCGAAATATTGGTTTGAAGTTATGAAGGATATAGTGCCTAACCATCTGGTATCTGTCAATGTTAGAGATTTCCCTCAAGAATGTCGCAAGTACAAAGACATCCTGGAAGGGAGAAGTATGCTCGTAAAAAAGGCCAGGCCTTTGCCTGTGGAGTGCGTGGTACGTGGGTATCTGGCAGGTTCTGCATGGGAGGAGTATAAGCAGGGAGGCACTGTATGTAGCATAAAACTTCCTCCCGGGTTTCTGGAATCCTCCAAACTGGACGAACCCATATTTACCCCATCCACCAAGGCAGAGATGGGACACCATGACGAGAATATAACCATTCAAGAGATGAAGGAAATTATAGGGGATAAGCTTGCAGATGAGGTAATCGGGATAAGCCTGGAGATATATAAAAAAGGATGTATGGTAGCGGAAGAGAAGGGAATAATCATTGCGGACACCAAGTTTGAATTTGGAATCTACAATGATGGATTGATATTAATAGACGAACTCCTCACCCCGGATTCTTCCCGTTTCTGGCCTAAGAACGAGTATAAACCAGGCAGGGCTCAGAAGAGTTTCGATAAACAGTTCCTAAGAGACTACCTGCTGTCTCTAAATTGGGATAAGTCCCTCCCTCCCCCTGAATTGCCGGAAGATATAATAGAAAAGACCAGGGAGAAGTATCTGGAGGCTTTAAAAAGACTGGTTGTATAAATAGCGATTTTGATTTCAGTAGGACAATAAACTCAGAATGAAGAATCCTCCTATTTCTGCATATTCTGTAAAATTGCATGGTATACAGAAAGTAAAAATAAATTGTCGAGATAATATTTATCAATTATAATACGTTGAGAGGAATCTGAGGAGTCTTTTGTAGACCATGGGTCGTCAATCCAGAAATAAATGGTTCTCGTTTATCTCCCCAGAATCCTTTGAGTTGAGGAATTATACAGAAACTTTAGAATAACTTGTTATCTGGAGGAATTGATGGGACTCACTATATTTGGTGCAGTGCTTGGCTCAATAATCGCAGCGCTTATTACAATCTACATAGAGGTATTACGAAAGCCTTGTTTACAGTTGCAGGTTGTTCCCCCAGTTGATATGAGCTTTAATGGGCAACCCGCTAATCGAATGCGATCTGTTCGAGTCAGACTGATTAACAGGCCTCTTCCACGATGGGTTGGATGGATGTATAGGAATCCAGCTTTGCAGTGCCACGGAAATATTACCTTCCATCATCTTGATGGCCAGAATATATTTGGAAGATCTATGATTCTACGTTGGGTAAGGGCTCCCGAGCCTAATCCCCTAAGAATACAGATTGGACATGAGCAGGGGCTGGTTTTCGACCCGGTAAGGATTACTCACATCCAGAAAATGGATATCTATCCAAATGAGAGTGAGGTTATCGATATTGCTGCGAGATTTGACAATGAGCCAGAATGCTATGGCTGGAGTAATGAGAGCTATTTTTCAGTTCCACTATGGAGAACACCTTCCTGGCGTATTGAGACAGGTAGGTACATAGTAAAGGTCAACGTCTTATCATCCGGTAAAACGATCTCAGCGTTGTTTAGACTTATTAATGACGTTGGGCAGACAGATTTCAGGTTGGAAGACGCATTGCCAACAGATTCAGTACGTGTTTGATGTGCAATTCAGATAACCAGGCAATGCAGCCGACTCGTTACACTCGCGGCTGATTTTTGTGTTAAGCCGGAACTCCTGTTTCCCTTCGCTCCGCTCAGGGAGAACAAGGAGTTCAAGACCGATGCCCCTTTGGGGCACGGCTTAACTGCCGCATTGGGTCTGCAGGAAAAGTCAATCTCGCGCGAATCGGTGAGTTGGAAGAAAATGCGACCTCTCAGGACGCTCTGAATAAGACGATCTCATACTGGAGAGGGGTAAGGAAAACCACCCCTCGCAGTAAGGTGGTTTTCCTGCAGCTCGTTAGGCAAAATAATACTGAGGTAAATAATGGAAAAAAAGAAATTAATATCAGAACAAATTGAATATCATACTGAGGTTGACACATGGGTACCGAGAAAGGAAATTTTAAAGGGAACAATTGGTTTTCAACATAACGGACTGCGAGGTGAACCTTTAATTGTAATCGAAGGGATAGAACTTTCTTGGGATGAATTCGCCCAAACAGTATTGACTCATGAAG
>PFIF01000130.1 GCA_002782605.1 Deltaproteobacteria bacterium CG_4_8_14_3_um_filter_43_13
TCAGGGGAAATATGGTTTTTAAAAGGTCTCATAATAGGAACCCCCTAGTTGTTAAAGGTGTTTCTATGGTAACAGTTGTTTTATGAGGGACTAATCATAAACTAACAAGGGAGGTAAATCAATGGGAGACGATCAAAAAAAGGTCATTGCTAAAGTTGGCAATGCCGAGGTCGATGTAAACAAAGCAGTGAGAGATATAAGAGGAATTGAGGATGTGGTTAAAGAGTCAGTCGAGACTACCTGGACAGAGAACGTGATTAACCAGATGAAGGTGTGGTTAACGCCTTACCCGCATGCACATGACATAGCAGAGTGGGACAGATTCCTGCTGGAAAGATACCCCCCTCTTTACACTGCTACCATAAAAGAATGTCAGGACTGCTTCCAGGGGCCTTGTAATCTAGAAAAGGGGAAAGGGAGTTGCGGACTCGATCTTGAGACATTTCAGGCAAAGCTCTCTCTCCAGTCGGCATGCAAGGGGCTCGCAATGCATTTGTCGACCTGTAAGGAACTTCTGGATCACTGCATAAAGGAGTTTGGAAAGGATAAAGAAATAAAGTGGGGAAACAATATAGTTTACGGTTTAATGAACGTAAATATACTTATCTCTGATTCACCGAAAAACCTTGGAGAAGTGAGAGAGGCCTTAACCTACGCAGAAGGTCAGCTTTCAGAACTTTTAACCGCAGCGAATGTGGGCAGAGAAAGTAGTGTTACTGATTTGGAATCAAAGGTCTTTCATGCCGGCTCTGTCCTTCTCTTTGTAATGGACCTCACTGAATGGCTTAAGTACAATTTCTTTGATTTTGCCTGGGGTCCAGATAAGGATTTGATGGATATACCTGCCTTTCCGCCACCTACTACTGAAGGTGGGCTTGGCTCGGTAGACACATCGAAACCTGTCCTGGTATTTATGGGTAATGACTTCTTGCCTGCGTGGATGGCAGTAAAGTACATGAAAGATAACGGCATAGAGGGTAAGATAGAGGTTACTGGGATCGGTTCAACGGGACATGACATGATTCGTTTTTATGATAAGGCTAAGGTACTTACCTCTCCCACCAGGGCTAATAAGGTCTTAAGACTGGGCATGGGGGATGTGATCGTCCTCAGTGATATATGTTGCAAAGTTGATGTAATGGAAGAGGCAATTAAGACAGATACCAGAGTAATAACAACTAGCTTCAACCATACATATGGTCTGGATGACAGGGCACTTGATTCAGTAGACGAGATTGTCAATGATCTTGAAAAAGGGACTCCTATAGTTATGATATCAGACCCCAGGAAGGCCGGTGAGGTTGCCGTTAAACTTGCGCAGAAGATGAAAGGCAAGAGAAAGGATAGCTATCTTCTGACTGCAGAGGATATAAAAAGGTATGCCTCAAAATGTACAGATTGTGATGCCTGCTCCAGGGCATGCCCGGCCAGTTTAATAAACTGTGAAGCCTTAAAAGCAGCAAAAGAGGGGGATTTTACCAGGTTGGCAGATGTTCACGAGAAGAGCATGTACTGCGGAAAGTGTGAACAGGCATGCCCTGAAGGCATACCCCTAATGGATATGTTTTTGTCTGCCAATCCCCAGGCAATAAAAGAAGACTATTTTAAGATGCGGGCAGGTAGGGGGCCTATCACCAATCTGGAGGTAAGGGATATAGCTATAACCATGTTCAGTATGCCCAGCGCTGTGGCTATAATAGGTTGCGGTAACTACCCGGGGGCAGAGAGCGAAGTGGCTGAAATGGCTAGAGAGTTTGTTCAGTCTAATTACTCTGTTGCCGTTGCAGGGTGTATTGCCCAGGATGTTGCCCGATATAAGGATCCGAAGACAGGGAAGTTCCTGTTTGAAGCATATCCGGCACTCTACAATCCCAGATGTCTGACCAACTGTGGTGGATGTTCGGCACAGAGCCTTGTATCAACCGCCCCCTACTATAAACTGGGATACGTTGCCTTCAGGAACCCTTATAAGTCTACCCTTGCACAGGAGGCTGATTTTATATATAGGTTTGCGAGTGTCGTAATCATGTGGGGACCAGCCACCGATCTTGCCTATGCCGTTGCAGCAGCTCATGCCAGGGCAGGTATTCCGGTTATCGTAGGACCCAATGGATCTAAGTTCAAAAGATACCTATTAGGGAATAAATACGATAGAAGCAAGTGGTGGGGGCTACATGGGAATACCGGAGAGAAGAGGGAAACTGAACCTACACCAGAGCATTTGCTGATCCCGGTAGAGACCATCGATGAGGCCATTGCCCTTGTCCCAAAACTCAGCTTCACCACTCAAGAGATGGATGTCTCCCGCCAGAATAAATTCGATCTCTATCTTAATGCTTACAAAAAGAGGTTTGGTGAATGGCCCGACGATTGGCACCTTTTCGTAAAAAAAGAGGCGGAACTGCCGATTACAAAGAAGGCCAAGATAATCAGGCTATTGGAAGAGGAGCATGGTTGGGAGGTTGATAAAAAGCGGGGGAGAATTCTTAAAGCAAAACACAGAGACGGTCGATTGATGGAACCAGGGGACTTCGTTGAAAATTATGGGTTTAGACCAGGCCAGTATTTAACTGGATTGAGTAGATTTGTTTACAAACCAAGATCAGACAGAGAAAAATAGCACACATTTGATCGGTTTTTAAAAGAAAGGGGAAAAGAGATGATGCTAACACCCAATGAAGCCTCAAAATTTCTTAAAGAAGAGAAGAAAAAGCTTCTAGTAGCAGGGTCAATTTGCAATAATCTGGAGGTTGGTGGAAAGAAACTGCTGGATTATGTGGTAGAGATAGCTAAGTTAACCGATACACCGATAGCTGCTACGGGCAATACGATGTTTCAATTAAAGGATAATAAGGAGATAAAGGCTAAGAAGATGATGGCTGCTGATCTGGTAAATTTTTTAAGGGTCGAGAAATGGGAGGAGCCTATTACTCCAGAGAGACCAGAACTATTGGTATTCTTTGGCTATTATCCAGATATAGCAAGGATGTTAATCTCTACAATAAAAAACGGGAAAACGATGATATTGGATAACAGATATATGGAAGGTGCTACTTATTCTTCCCCTGACCTGTCATTCGATGAGTGGGCTGATTTTTTGAATAAATTGATTGACAACCTCAAAAATTAGATTATATTAAAA
This sequence comes from Deltaproteobacteria bacterium CG_4_8_14_3_um_filter_43_13, assembly GCA_002782605.1. Taxonomy (GTDB): domain Bacteria; phylum Desulfobacterota; class UBA8473; order UBA8473; family UBA8473; genus UBA8473. The sequence goes on from PFIF01000130.1 coordinate 3,143, forward strand.
TGTATGCTACACTGAGGATCTATGTATATTTGATTCAGACTAAGAAAGTTTGATGAATTGTTATAATTATAGCCTAGCTAATTACAGCCTAGGTAAATACCGTGGAAAAGGAGGTAGGTAATGGTCAAGATACCGGAAGGTAAGATTTATCATGTTCCTGAAGATCTTGAGGAGGCGTTGGAGGAGATTGATATAGACATTAGTCCGAGGCACATGGGAGAGCGGATAAGGAAGGATGATTTTTATGTTGAGTATGGTGGGCCGAAGTGGTTTGGGAGCATTTTTATGCTTTTAGAGGTTACTACGAATGAAGATGAAGTGAGGGACAACATTATAGAGATCATTGGTCCGGATATAGACGAGACAGAAGAGGGTTCTACCTTTCCTATAGGGATGCAGTTCAAGGTATGGGGGAGTGAGATACAGCCGGACTATGATGAGTTCTTCATGAGGGCGATGTGTGATCATATAGAGGGGATGGAGGGGCTCATGGGGGTGAACACCAGGCATACCTGGTGGATGAGGGTAGCCAAGAGAGTAGCAGACAGGTTTACCCTTCGCAAGATGTGTCAGGCGATTATAGCCCTTACCAAGTCTGCTTATCCTATTGCTGAGAAGATGGAGGCGAGGATTATAGTAGGTGCTCCAGAGGTAGGTGGCCCTGAGTTAATACAGCAGGTTTTAGAGGAGGAGATCAAACCCAAGTGGGATTTAAGCGACAGTCGTCGTTTGGGTATAGAGGATGACGACGTGGACAACTTCTTCAGTTGTACCTTATGTCAGGGGTTTGCTCCGAACCATGTCTGCATACTTACCCCTGAGAGGATGCCGTTCTGTGGTATCTTATCATACAAGGGGGCTCAGATTAGTATGGAGATAGACCCGCATGGTTACATAGACGACATACCCAAGGGAGAGCCTATCAGCAAGTCGTCAGGTCAGTATAAGGGTATCAACGAATACATGTATGAGAAGACCAACCGCACCATTAAGCGGTTAAATCTTTACAGTACGATAAAATATCCGATGACCTCGTGAGGGTGATTTGAGATATTAGTATTTTATATCCCTCAGGTTGACGGGATAGGACTTGTAGACAGGACGTACAAAGGAGAGACACCATTAGGAGAAGGACTAACCTTTTCGAAGATGGCAGCCGAGGCATGCGGAGGAGTACAGGGGCATGGGTACATGGGAGCTGCGATACCTTTTGCAAGGGAGAAGACCTTTCAGCGAGGAGATGGTGGTTGGGAGAGGATAGTATGGATACATGAGAGTTTAAAGAAGCAGATTGCCGATGCTATACCTGAGGAGCTTTATGACAAGATAGCCACAGAGATAGACAGTCCGAAGGCAGCGGATTTGGAGGCATTTCTTCGGGAGAAGGGGCATCCTGTTGTGGAGAAGTATTGGAAGGCTGGTAAGCCAGTGCCTTTAGATTTACCTGCGCCGACTCAGGATTGGCCGGAAGACATTGGTAAGTAGAAGTTACAAAGGAGAGCCAAACATAGAAGGATACCCTCACCTGAAGGTGGGGGTATCCTTTATTTATCCCTGAAAGATTCAGTCAGGGGTTTATGCTGAACTATTTAACTCCCTTATTTACATAAGGCATCTCAATTCAGTGGTAAAGGAGAGAGAGAAGAGGATGAGAGCCTCTTTAAAGTCAAGATGGAGGAGGAGTAGATGAAAGAAGAAGAGATTGCTTGGGAAGACGTGATTAAACTTTTTCAGAGGAAACCAGAACTGGTTGAAAAGTACTTGGGTATTAAGATTAATCGGGATACACTGGTAGTTGATTATAAACTTGCGAGTGCCCGTAATGTACGCACAGATATGATATTCGCTGATACAGAAGGAAAAGATTACATCGTTAAGATAAATTACAAACAGAGCCCTTTCTTTGGGCTCAGGGATGTATCCCTGTGGGCTAAGAGGTACGCCGAAGATAAACGTGTAGGTATAATGGATATTATCCCGGCTCTTATCATTGATGAAGAGAGTCTTAACTCCTATCACAACATTAAGGAACTCGACAGATTCAAGATCAAATATGTCGCTTTTAAGGTTTCTGATATTTTGAAGG
>PFIF01000252.1:0-7564 GCA_002782605.1 Deltaproteobacteria bacterium CG_4_8_14_3_um_filter_43_13
CAGGTTCCTCAAATTATCAGGGATGGTTTCCCCACCAGCATAAGGGGTAATATCCCTGATCTTTTCCAGGTTCCCCATCACCATTCGCCAGACCCTGTTGATAAATCTAAATGCCCCCTCTACTCCCTGGTCGCTCCAATCAAGGTCTCTCTCCGGAGGGGATGTAAAGAGGATGAATAATCGGGTTGTATCTGCACCATACTTATCTATTATGTCGTTGGGGTCGACCACATTGCCCTTGGATTTGGCCATCTTTGCCCCATCCTTTATAACCATCCCCTGCGTCAGAAGGCTATTGTATGGCTCTCTCATCTCTAAAATACCTATGTCCCGAAGTACCATAGTAAAGAAGCGGGAGTATAACAGATGGAGGATGGCGTGCTCAATTCCACCAATATACTGATCAACAGGCATCCAATAATTGACAGCCTCTTTGTCTAGAGGGCCTTTATCGTATCTTGGGCAGGTATATCTATCGAAATACCACGAGGAGCAGACAAAGGTATCCAGGGTATCTGTCTCCCTTCTGGCACTGCTATTGCACCTGGGACAATCGGTAAAAAGGAAAGACTCTGTCTCGGGCAGAGGAGATCTGCCATCTCCTCTGAATTCTATATTAACAGGCAATATAACGGGAAGCTGTTCATACGGCACAGGAACGATGCCGCATTCATCACAGTAAACCATCGGGATTGGTGTCCCCCAGTATCTCTGCCTGGACACACCCCAATCCCTGATACGATAATTCACAGTCCTTTTCCCTATTCCTTTTTTCCCCAGGTATTCTGCTATCTTATCCAATGCCTCTATACTATTAATCCCATTGAATTGCCCCGAATTTACCAGATACCCCTCTTCTACATAGGCTTCGGTCATGGTATCTTCATCCAGGGCACCGTCGTAAGGATGGATTACTACTTTTACAGGGATATTGTATTTTCTGGCAAAATCAAGATCCCTCTGATCATGGGCAGGTACTGCCATAACGGCGCCGGTACCGTATTCCATCAATACGAAGTTGGCCACCCATATAGGAATCTTATCATTTGTTAAGGGGTTGACAGCATACCTGCCGGTAAAGACCCCCTTCTTCTCTACATCTTCTGCCGAACGCTCTGTCTTGTCTTCCCTGGATACCTGAGAGATGAAGGCTAAAACATCTTTTTCTTGACCAGTACCGGCTGACAACTCTTTAGAAAAAGGATGTTCCGGGGCAAGGCTCATAAAAGTTGCACCATAAAGGGTATCCTGCCTTGTGGTAAATACCCTGATTGCCTTATCCGAATCTGCCACCGGAAAATCCACCTCAGCCCCATAGCTCTTGCCAATCCAGTTTCTCTGCATAGTCAGAACCCTTTCAGGCCACCCGCCAGAGAGTTCATCGCATCCCTTCAGCAGCTCCTCTGCGTACTGGGTAATCTTTAGAAACCATTGTTCCAGCTCCTTTTGCGTGACCTCTGTACTGCAACGCCAGCAAAGACCGGCTTCAACCTGTTCATTGGCCAAAACGGTTTTACATGATTCACACCAATTCACAAAAGACTTTTTCCTGTAAGCCAGACCCATCTCGTACATCTTGAGAAAGAACCACTGATTCCACTTATAGTAGCCGGGATGGCAGGAGGCAATCTCCCTGTCCCAATCGTAGCTGAAACCCATCCTTTTTAGCTGTCTTCTCATATAGTCGATATTGTCATATGTCCATTTTGCCGGATGCACCCTGTGTCCAATGGCAGCATTCTCAGCAGGCAGCCCGAATGCATCCCAGCCCATTGGATGAAGCACATTATAGCCCTGCATCATTTTGTAGCGGGCAACTACATCGCCTATAGAATAGTTTCTAACGTGGCCCATATGGATCTTCCCTGAAGGGTAAGGAAACATCTCAAGGATATAGTATTTTTTCTTTGCAGGGTCTTCAACTGCCTTAAATAACCCTTTCTCCCCCCAGTATCTCTGCCACTTCTCCTCTATCTGGTGGGGGTTGTATCTGTCTTCCATCGAGAATCCTCCGGCAACTTAAAAAGTCTACAAGACTTCAGATACCACAAATACAAAAGCTTTTCAAGGGGAATTTGCTCTTCCGGGAACGGTGCCAGGCGGTCTTTACCCCCTTTGCCACTGTAGACCCTAATTTCATTTATTTCAAAATCAATATCCTTAACTCTCAGACGCAAGCATTCCATCAGCCGGAGGCCGCTCCCATGAAGCAGCTTTGCCATAAGCTGTGTAGTACCGCTCATCCCATTCAGAACCCGCTGAGTCTCTTCCCTGCTCATAACAATGGGTAGACGCTGTTTCTTGAAAGACCTTACGGCATTGATACGGCCCTCAAGCGGCCGTTTGAGGACTTCTCGGTAGAGAAAAATCAAGGCATTAAATGCCTGATTCTGTGTGGATTTTGAGACTGTTTTCTCAAAAGCCAGCTAGGTCAAAAATGCTTCGACCTCTGATTCCCCCATATCCTTGGGATGCTTCTTATCGTGAAAAAGGATAAACCGTTTGATCCAGCCTATATAAGTGTGCTCGGTACGAAAAGCATAGTGTTTTAAACGCATGACATCTCGGGTCTAATCAAGCAGTTTGCGAGGTTTTTCGTGATTATAAATTTCTTGCTTTTTCATTTGTCATTTTGATATATTTATATGCAAATAATGTCAAGAATTAATATTTGAATAGCCAATATCATTGAATCAAATCTTGATAGTTAATGGTTAGAGGACTCGAATGACGTCCGAGGAAAGCCAACACGTTTTCTTTGCTAGCCGAAGTGGCGCGACAGCTACGTCCCTCGACTTGGCGCGCCGATCGCTTCGTGCCGCAGAAATTCAAATCAATCGAATCTGGGATAGACCAGTTGTCCATGGTAATCACAAAGTTGTGGCTGCCGCCTTTGAGCACATCAATCGTGATGTGCAAGTGTTACTTCGTCGGATCGTCGAAAAATGTGAGTCCTCTGGCCCCGGCATGCAGCCGACGCCTGCAAGCGGGCGCGGCTGACGCCGAACGATGGCTCGCCGTGTTATCTTTTAAAATCAAATTTACCCATATTAATACCCATATATTATTGCTATATTAGCCATATTTATGGTATAGTGCGTTTATGAAGAAAGTCCGTTTTGAATGGGATGAGGAGAAAGGTAACGAAAACCAGGCGAAACACAATGTCTCTTTTTCATTGGCTCAACATGCTTTTCTTGATCCCAACCGTGTAATAGTCGAAGATGTTAACCATAGCACAGAAGAGGAACGATTTTACTGCATTGGCCGTGTAGGTGACGGCATAATGACTGTAAGGTTTACGTATAGAGATAATGTTATCCGCATTTATGGTGCCGGATATTGGAGAAAAGGGAGAAAAATATATGAAGACCAAAATAAAATACACCGAAGAACCAATGGGTGAATTGAGAGTAATTAAAGATTTTCTTCCTGGACCAGAACAGTTGGCATTGAAGGAAGAAAACGTCAAGATTACAATTTCCCTGAATAAATCAAGTGTTGAATTCTTCAAGAAAAAGGCTAAAGAGCAGCATACGTCATATCAGAAAATGATTCGACGACTTATAGATTGGTATGCTTCACAGCATCAAAAGAGCGCATAACAAACCACTCGTGCAGACGGCTTGATAGCCGCCGCACAGTTCAGGCGTTCAAACACCTTTTTCAACAGTATACTGAACTTTAAGTTCCTCCCAAGCTGCACACTAACAAAATAAACTGCTCTTTTTCCCTAGGGGGAATAGAATGAAAGATTTGGTTGATTCATTTAACAGGAAAATTAATTATTTACGGGTGTCGATTACCGATCGCTGCAATCTTAGATGTGTTTATTGCATGCCTATTGACGGGATCCCTAAAGTCAACCAGAAAGACATTCTCAGTTACGAGGAAATCCTCCGTATTGTTGAAGTAGCTGTTAAAAATGGTATCACGAAGGTCAGGATTACGGGGGGAGAACCCCTGGTAAGAAAAGGGGTTATAGACTTTGTACGTTCCCTCTCAAGAATCCATGGAGTTAAGGATCTTAGTTTAACTACCAATGGGATATTACTAAAGGGTTTTGCCAGTGATCTATTTGACGCTGGGCTTCATCGAGTAAATGTTAGTATGGATTCTCTTAATCATATGAAGTTTCAAAAAATTACTAGGGGAGGAAACCTTGAAAAGGTTTGTGAGGGAATAGAGGAAGCACTGAGGGTGGGATTCTCACCTATAAAGATAAACACTGTTATAATCCACGGTTTCAATGATGACGAGGTGATTGACTTTGCCAAGCTTTCAATCAATAATCCTTATCACATAAGATTTATTGAATTAATGCCTATTGGTTCCAATAGCAAGTGGAGTGAAGATAGATACATATCGTCCCAGGAAGCAAAAGACAAGATAGAGAGTTTTAGGAAGCTCCATCCCATTCATAAAAAAGGGGAAAGGGCGGCTGCTCGAATGTTTAGATTTGAAGGAGCAATGGGAGAGATTGGTTTTATTAGCCCCATGAGTGCCCATTTTTGCTCTTCCTGTAATAGATTGAGGTTAACTGCCGATGGGAAGCTCAGGACGTGTCTTTTCTCCAACGAAGAAGTAGATTTGAAGCCCTCTCTTAGAGAGAGCTATGATAACTCTGGAGTAGAAAGGCTTATTGATTTAGCCATCTCTAATAAGCCCGAGAAACATCACCTAGGAGAAAAAAACCCTAAGAAATGCTCTCGTAATATGTCAGCTATAGGGGGATAGCAATTTTTAGCCGGTAACTGTTATCCGTTAGCCGACAAATAACGGTCAAGAGTAAATTTTACACCTATTTTAACTCGGCCCCACATTTGCCACAAAAGGTGAATTCCTCAGGCAACCATCTGGTATTGCATTTAGGGCAAGTTTTTGTTGGGGGCCCCCAAAGAAAGGTGTGAGATTTACCACTGGCAGTTTTTTCCCGGAGCCTCGTATGTTCAGGGACCCTCTTTTCTAAAAAGGCATTAATACCCTCAAGGGGTTCCGGAGTTGTTGACTGTAGGCTCCAGAAATCATTTCCCTGCCGTAGAGTATGATAGACCATATCAAACCAGACATTAATCTGGTCTTTGGTAAACCTTAAAGACCATGGTGCTTTACTTAATAGAGTTTGACACAGCTTGTCTACTTCTTTATCCAAATCTCCATATGGAACTACTTTATTTACCAATCCGTATTCCAGGGCTGTCTTGGCATCTATGACCTCATCGGTAAATAGAAACCATCGTGCTCTTCTATCTCCCATAATAGGAGTAAGAGACTGGGTTGCATAGCTGGCTACCGCCCCCACACCTCCTTCCCCCTGTTGAAACTTGGCATGATCGGCAGCAATAACCAGATCACTGGCAATGGTAATTTCGCAACCTCCACCTGCGGTTATCCCGTTTACGCTGGCAATAACCGGCTTCCCGATATACCTTATGTTATAAATTATTCGGGCGTATTGGTTATTCATTACCCAGACCTCATGGGTGTTGTTGAATAGGCCCTTGGCCCAATTCAGATCGAGACCGGGACAGAAAAACTTATCACCACCACCCGTAATCACTACTACCCCTACCCCTGGGTCTTTCTCTGCCTCCTCTAATGCGGTACATAGGTCCTTCATAAGCTGCATATTTAAACTATTTCTCGCTTCCGGCCTATTTATAGTGATCCTTGCTACCATGTCCTTTGCTTCGTAAATAACGGTATCTAGTCTAATATCCATCTTTACTAAACTCCCTCCTTTAATTCGTGAATCGTGAATCGTGAATCGGAAATGGGTTTTATCCTATTTGCGACTTCTGGCTTCTGACTTCTGACTCCTCTAAATTTTGCATACCGAAGGATTGCAAAATTTAGGTTATATCTTTGTATCTTTACCCTTCCAGTAAATCTCCTTCAGCGGTCTCCTCAAGATTTTTCCTGTAGGGGTTTTAGGCATCTCTGATGCCGGTATAAAGTCTACGGATTTTGGTTTCTTATAGCCGGCAAGTTTCCCTTCACAGAATTTGATTATCTCCTCCCCAGTCGCATCTTCACCCGGTTTCAAAACAACCACGGCCTTCAGTGCTTCCCCCCATTTGTCATCTGGAACCCCTATTACAGCAATCTCATGGACCTTCGGATGCTTTGACAGTACTTCCTCTACCTCCGTAGGATAGACATTCTCTCCCCCGCTTATTATCATATCCTGCTTTCTGGCCACCAGATAAAGGTATCCCTCCTCATCCATGCTGGCCATATCCCCTGCCGAAAGCCACTCACCCCTAAAGGCATTTCTGGTCTTTTCCGGGTCTTTGTAGTACTCTTTCATCTGTGTAGGCCCCCTGGAATAGAGCTCACCTACTTCCCCTATGGGTACGTCGTTACCGTTTTCATCAAGAAGTCTTACCTCTTGACCAAAGTATGGCTTACCAATACTCCTGATCTTCCGCAATTGATCCTCTGGAGACAGGCTTGTAACAGCCCCAGTCTCGGTTGAACCATAGCCTTCATATAGTTTGCTATGCTTAAAGAAACTAAATAACTCTTCTTTTGTCTTCGTAAGAAGAGGGGCAGATGACGATACTAGCCATCGCATGGATGATACATCGTATTTATCCCTATCTGGAAGGCTGAGCATGAGGTTTGACATAGTGGGTACCATATTGGTGCAGGTGATCTTCTCTTTCTGGATTATCTCTAATATCTCCGTTGGGCTAAATCCGCCCGATGGGTATATGCAAACCGCACCTCCTATGAATAGAAGGAGGTTGGAGTGCCATACAGAGTTTGAATGGAAAAGGGGCATTATAAGCAGATATTTGTCGTCGGGTGAAACCCCCCTTCCTATAAGATGCGATATTACTATGTCGTAAATAGACCGGTGGGGCATAACTGCCCCCTTGGGAAATCCGGTAGTCCCAGAGGTGTAACCTATGAAATAGGGATCTGTTTCTTTGATCTCAACATCAGGCTCTATGTCGGAGGCTTTCCCTAAAAAGTCCTCATACCTGATAGCGTAATCGGGAATACGATCTCCCAGAACAACATAGTTCCTTTCCGCAATCATCTCAAGATTGGGGCGTATGGTATCGATCCTGTCTATGAAGTCTTCACCCATTATTAATGCCTTTGAATCTGAATTTCTGACGATGTACTCTATTTCAGGCGCTGCAAGACGGAAGTTTATTGGAACCGAGATTATGCCTGCCTTAGCCATACCATAGTATATCTCCACAAACTCACTGCAGTTATAGAGCAGTATTCCAACCTTATCCCCTTTCATAAGCCCCATCGCGGTTATACCGTTGGCTATCCTGTTTGCCCTGGAATCTAATTCTGAGTACGTTATCCTTTTATCTTTGTAAATAACGGCCACCTTTTCAGGGTACTTCTGAACACTCAACTTGATTCCCCTTTGTACCAATAATTCCACACCCATGTTTTTATCCCCCTCCCCTTTTTTGTAATCACTCGATAGCCTGAGGCTCATAAATAACTAGTGCTTTGACTCATAAATAACTTTACCAAAAATGTCTCCCCTCCCTTGGTGGGAGGGGATTAAGGGGAGGGGGCAACATAGCGA
>PFIF01000252.1:7599-21666 GCA_002782605.1 Deltaproteobacteria bacterium CG_4_8_14_3_um_filter_43_13
AAAGTGTAAGAGTTTGTTTACCCTGCCCTCAGATAACTCTTTATACTCTCATACCTGACCTTACCGATCCCTTTTACGTCCTTGAGTTCCTCTATGGTAGAAAACCCGTTATTTTTATCCCGATACTCAATAATATTTAAGGCGGTCTTTGGTCCTATCTCAGGTACTGCTATAAGCTCTTGCTGGGTTGCAGTATTTATATCCAGGGGGATGGAAAAGATTATAAGCTTCTGGGGTTCCATTCTTTCGATTAATACCCTTCCCGTATTCCTTGATATTCTCTGGACTGTTACCTTTTCCCCTCTCCTTAATCCGTTGGATTGGAAGGATGTGTCAATGCTCAAGCTGTGCCTTAGACCTCCGGCCCTTTTGACGGCATCATCAATAGTAACCCCTTCATTGAAATTATAAAAACCGGGGGCTCTTACTTCACCCAAAACTTCAATATAGGTTCCCTCGTTCTCTTTATGGAATATCAGGCCGTCGTCTGATCCCATGGTGTAAGGTTTGTGAATAAAATAGGAAAGGATCAAAAACAAGGCACCAAAGAAAATAATTAGTTCCTGTTCTCTTCTTACATGCCTCAATCTTTATTAACCTCCAATTCAGACACTGGACTCCAGACGTTTGGCACCAAGTATCCGTTTACGGTTTACGGTTTGCAGTTAACAGTTGGCAAAAATGCTTCAATCTTTATATAAACAGCGGGCTTAAGCCTGCTGTTGTAAGTAAACCGTGAACTGTAAACTGAGAACCGTGAACAATTTCAAATATCTTTGGCTAGATTTTATTAACCATCCTTATGGTTTTTCAATAGCTTATAGTCTATACTGTCTACCAATGCCTGCCAGCTGGCTTCTATAATATTATGAGAGACACCTACCGTTCCCCATTTATCCTCTTTATCACCTGATTCTATCAGTACCCTGACCCTGGCGGCCGTTCCTTCTCCTGTGGAGAGGACCCTTACCTTATAGTCTATCAACTCCATGTCCTTAAGTTCTGGATAGAATTTCTCTAATGCCTTTCTAAGGGCATTATCCAGGGCATTGACAGGACCATTTCCCACAGCGGCTGTATGTTCAATCTTACCACCTACTTTAACCATTATGGTGGCCTCAGACTGGGGAGGAGAATCCTCTTTCCCCTTTTCATCTATTACCCTAAAGCCTATCAGGTCGAAATACTTTTTCTTGGTTCCAAGGGCCTTCTTTATAAGGACTTCGAAAGATGCTTCAGCGCCTTCAAACTGATAGCCCTGGCTTTCAAGCTCCTTCATATTTTGTAATATCTCAAGGGTGATCGGGTTGTTGTCTCTAAGGTCTATATTAAATTCAGCAGCCTTGGCTACGATATTGCTTTTGCCAGAGAGATCTGAGATCAGAATCCGTTGTTTATTCCCCACCAATTCTGGCCTGATATGCTCATAGGTCTCAGGGTTCCTCTTGACAGCGCTAACATGTATTCCGCCCTTATGGGCAAAGGCGGAATCTCCTACGAATGCCTGGTGTTTATCGGGCCGAAGATTGGCCAGTTCATTGACAAACCTCGACACTTCTCTTAGCTTTCTCATCTGTTCATCGGATATGCAGTCCATGTTCAACTTCAATTTCAGATTCGGAATCACCGAGCAGAGGTTTGCATTTCCGCACCGTTCCCCATACCCGTTAATAGTACCCTGGACCTGTTCAACCCCGGATTGAACTGCAATTATAGAATTGGCTACCGCCATCTCTGAGTCGTTATGGGTATGGATTCCCAATGGGGTCTTAATATTCTTTTGAACTTCTTTTATAATCTTCTTTATCTCAAAGGGTATAGTCCCCCCATTGGTATCGCATAAAACAAGACAATCAATCCCTGCATCGGCTCCTGACTGGAGGGTCTTTAAGGCGTACTCTGGGTTGGCCTTATAACCGTCGAAGAAATGCTCGGCATCATAAAAAACCTCCGGAATATTCGATTTCAAAAATTTCAATGTGTTGTGGATAGTCTCCAGATTCTCCTCCAGGGATATCCGCAATGCCTCTCTCACATGGAGGTCCCATGACTTGCCCACTACAGTGACAGCAGATGCATGAGAATAGAGTAAAGCTTTTATATTCCTGTCATTTTCAGGATGGGTTCCTGCCCTGGCAGTACTCCCAAAGGCAACGATTTTAGCATTGCGCAGAGGTATATGCTGGATCTTTTTGAAAAACTGCATATCTTTAGGATTTGAGCCTGGCCATCCACCCTCAATATAGTGAATACCAAGCTCGTCCAGTTTTTCAACAATCCTGATCTTATCTTCGACAGAAAAGGATATGTCTTCCGCCTGGGTTCCATCCCTAAGGGTAGTATCGTATAACTTAACCAGTCTCATCTCAGAGTTCCTTATTCTCTCCTAAGTCAAAGGCCTCGTGCAGTACCCTTACAGCCAATTCTGTATACTTAGACTCGATTACACAGGATATCTTGATCTCAGAGGTGCTTATCATCATAATACTTATCCCTTCCCTGGCAAGGACAGTAAACACCTTAGAGGCAACTCCAGAGTGACTTCGCATACCCATTCCAACGATAGAAACCTTTGCAATATTTGTATCGGCCAATACATCCCGAGCATTAATTTCTCTTGCTGTAACCATAACCAATTCCATGGCCTTTTTAAAATCAGCCTGCGGAACGGTAAAGGTCAGATCAGTAAGACCATCTGTGCTTACATTCTGGATAATCATATCTACAAAAATATTGGCTTCAGAAATGGGGGTAAATAATTTGGATGCAATGCCGGGCATATCAGGTACCTTTGTGACAGTTATCTTAGCCTCATCTTTATCGTAGGTAACACCTGAAACAATGACACTCTCCATATCCTGATCCTCCTTAGTTACAATAGTACCTGTACCATTTTTAAAAGTAGACCTCACATGGATCGGCACCTGATATTTTTTGGCAAACTGAACTGATCTGGTCTGAAGAACCTTGGCCCCCAGACTCGCCATCTCCAGCATCTCCTCATAGGATATTTTATTCAGCTTTCTGGCATCTGGGCAGATATTTGGGTCAGCAGTGAAGACCCCTTCTACATCGGTATAGATTTCACAAATATCAGCCTTAAGCGCGGCGGCTATTGCAACAGCGCTGGTATCGGAGCCTCCCCTGCCTAAGGTAGTTATGTTGTCCTTTTCATCAACGCCCTGGAATCCGGCAATCACCAGTACCTTTCCATCATTAAGCTCTCTTAATAACCTCTTCGAATCGATCTTTAGGATCCGTGCCTTACCAAAGGCGCTGTCTGTTTGTATCTTAATCTGATGACCCAATAATGATCTGGCATTTATCCCTAAAGACTTCAATGCCATGGCAAGGAGGGAACTGCTTACCTGTTCCCCTGTTGAAATCAATACATCCTGTTCCTTTTCATCGGGTTGATCTGTGATATCCCTCGCCAGATCCAGAAGCCTGTCCGTCTCCTCCCCCATAGCGGATACAACCACAATCACATCATTCCCATCCTGGCGGGCACTTCTTACTCGACGGGCTACATTCTTGATCTTTTCCACATTGCCTACCGAGGTACCCCCGTATTTTTGGATAATCAGTGCCATCCGTCTTTCCTCTTTCCATCGGATTTGGGGTCTGACCCCACTGACTTCTTAACTTTGGGACTTTGCAACTGACTTGAACTTGATATTAAGGATATTATCCCCAGATTGTCAAGTGCAAAAACCCATATAGAAGGTTTTTTTGGGGAAAAATTCTTGACAATATAATAACCCTATGGTAGTCTTCGCCAGACGTGAATGAGCGCTCACTCACCTGATCTTTGAGGTCTATTAAGTTTTGCCTTCCATGTCTTACTAATCATCAAATAAAAAACAATACTTTTATTGTTATAAGGATGTCCAATTTAGTACAAAGGAGGATGTGATTAATGGCGTACGATGCGGCAAAGATGGCAGACTGGCAGATTTCCGAAGCAGCAGAAAAAAACATGCCAACGCCCGATGAGTGGAGAGAAAGGCTGGGTCTTGAAAAAGATGAGATGCTTCCTATGGGTAGATTGGCGAAGCTTGATTTTCTGAAGATCATTAATCGTTTGAAAGACAGACCAGATGGGAAATACATTGAGGTCACCGCAATTACACCCACGCCCTTGGGTGAGGGCAAAAGCACCACCTCAATGGGCTTAATGGAAGGACTTGGGAAACGCGGTGTAAACGTAGGTGGCTGTATCAGGCAACCATCGGGCGGCCCCACCATGAACGTTAAAGGAACGGCGGCCGGTGGAGGTAATGCCCTCCTCATCCCTATGACCGAGTTCTCCCTGGGTCTGACAGGGGATATTAACGACATCATGAACTCCCACAACCTTGCCATGGTGGCATTGACCGCTCGAATGCAGCACGAGCGGAATTACAATGACGAACAACTCCAGAGACTCACCGGAATGCGGCGTTTCAACATCGATCCCACCCGGGTGGAGATGGGGTGGATCATGGACCTTTGCGCCCAGTCATTAAGAAATATCGTTATCGGTCTGGGTGGTCACATGGATGGGTTCACCATGCAGTCCAGGTTCGGTATAGCCGTGGGTTCCGAATGTATGGCTATCCTTTCTGTTGTTAGGGACCTGGCAGATTTGAGAAAGCGTCTTGATGAGATAACCGTGGCCTTTGATAAGAGCGGTAATCCAGTTACAACAGGGGATCTGGAGGTGGGAGGAGCTATGACCGCCTTCATGCGCAATACAATCAATCCAACCCTTATGTGTACTGCCGAATATCAGCCCTGTATGGTTCATGCCGGGCCGTTTGCCAACATTGCGGTAGGCCAGTCTTCCATCATCGCTGACCGCGTTGGTTTGAAACTCTTCGACTACCACGTGACAGAGAGTGGTTTTGCAGCCGATATCGGGTTTGAGAAATTCTGGAACGTGAAATGTCGGTTCAGCGGACTAAAACCCCATGTTTCCGTCTTGACCGCTACTATCCGAGCCCTGAAGATGCACGGCGGAGGACCCAAGGTTGTTGCTGGCAAAGCACTTCCCGATGAGTACGCAAAAGAAAATCTGGCATTGGTGGAAAAGGGATGTGAGAATATGGTTCACCATATCAACACTATCCGTAAGTCTGGCATTAATCCGGTAGTCTGTATCAACCGTTTCTATACCGACACTGATGCCGAGGTTGCAATTGTAAAAAAGGCAGCCGAGGCAGCAGGCGCACGTTGTGCTGAATCCAGGCATTGGGAAATGGGTGGAGAAGGTGCTCTAGAACTGGCCGATACTGTAATGGATGCGTGCAAAGAAGAAAACGAATTCAAATTTCTCTATCCACTGGAGATGAAGCTGCGAGACCGAGTTGCCCTGATTGCTAAGGAGGTCTACGGGGCTGATGGTGTGTCATGGAGTCCGGAGGCTGAGGCAAAGGCCAAGATGCTGGAAGGTGACCCTAAATACGCAGATTATGCTACTATGATGGTAAAGACCCATCTGAGCCTTACGCATGATCCGACTGTCAAAGGCGTTCCCAAGGGATGGACGCTGCCTATTCGTGACGTGCTTATATACTCCGGTGCAAAGTTTCTCTGTCCTTGTGCAGGAACCATTAGCCTTATGCCAGGAACGAGTTCTAACCCTGCCTTCAGAAGGATAGATGTGGATGTCGATACCGGTAAGGTGAAAGGGCTTTTCTAGTATTTACTGATAGAGAGGGAACTTTTTTGAGTTTTGTAATAGCAGTGGCAGGAAAAGGGGGGATAGGGAAAACAACAATAACAGGCTTAATGATTCGTGCCCTAAAGAGAAGGGGTAAAGTACCCATACTGGCTGTTGATGCAGATTCCAATGTAAACCTGGCGGAGACAATTGGATTTCTGCAGGGGAAGACAGTTGGTGCTGTGAGGGAAGACTTTTCCTCTGAAATCTCCAAGATACCACCTGGAATGGCAAAAGAGACCTTGCTGGAGTTGAAACTCAACGAGGGATTGACAGAAGGAGAAGGAGTGGATCTCATAGCCATGGGAAGGGGTGAAGGCCCTGGGTGTTATTGTCCTGTAAATAACATGCTCAGGAGATTCTTAGATATTCTTGCCAAAAACTATCCTTTTGTGGTAATAGACAATGAAGCCGGGATGGAACATTTGAGCAGGCGTATTTTGCAGAGAATCGATGCATTGCTGATTGTCTCAGATCCTACACCAAAAGGGATCATGACCGCAGGAAGAATCAGGGAACTTATCAGAGAACTTGACTTATCAATAAAAGACTCTTACTTTATAATAAATAGAATCCAAGGGAAGTTGGAGCCTGTCATTGAGGCTGAGATTGAGAAACAGGGTTTCAACTCTTTTTACGGCATCCCTATGGATAAATTGATCTATGATTATGATCTCTCTTTGAAACCTTTGATGGATTTGCCCGACGAATCTATCGCAGTAGTTGCAGTTAATAAGATTCTGGATCAAATCATTAATTGAGAGCTTTGAAGAAGCACCCCTTTTCGCTTCAGCATACATTTTTTGACCCATCTAAGCTCGCTCCATTGAAAATTCACAAGCTCACCCTTCGGGATCAAACATGTGAATTTTCTACATTACGCTCGCTAAGATGGGTTCCCCAAAAAATCTATGAATTCGCTCTCAGGGGTACTTCTTCAAAGCTCTCGGTAGGTTGTGTAAGGGGCTCTAATTAGGTATTATGTCTATGGTTTTATCCCAAAAATGTGGGGTAAAACAATTAACATGGGGAGGATAAAAATGGCGGCAAAGATCATTAGTGGAACAGAGGTGGCCGGGCAGATCAGGGAAGAACTGAGAAAAGAAGTAACCGAATTGAAGGAAAAACACAATGTGGTACCCGGATTGGTCACTATTCTAGTAGGAGAGAATCCTGCGTCAATAAGCTATGTGACCGGTAAACAGAAGACAGCAAAGGAGTTAGGATTTTATTCGTTACAGGACAATCAGGCTGATAATATCACAGAGGAATCTTTACTGGGGTTGATTGACAAATATAATAAGGATCCCAAAATTCATGGCATACTGGTACAGTTGCCGCTGCCTAAACATATTAATGAAACGAAAGTGCTCTATGCTATAGATCCGAAGAAGGATGTGGATGGTTTCCATCCGGTCAACCTGGGGAAATTGATGATAGGTGAGGCTGATTACCTCCCCTGTACCCCTGCCGGAGTTCAACAGTTGTTAATTAGGAGTGGTGTTGAAACTAGTGGGGCAGAGGTGGTAGTTGTAGGACGGAGCAACATTGTTGGCAAACCTGTGACCAATATTCTTTTGCAAAAGCAAAAAGGTGCTAATGCAACAGTAACCATATGTCATACAGGAACTAAAGATATGGCATCTCATACCAGGAGAGCCGATATTCTTATAGTTGCAGCAGGAAAACCTAAAGCGATAACAGCAGATATGGTAAAAGAGGGTGCCGTTGTTATCGATGTGGGGGTAAACCGTATTGGAAAATCAGAATCAGGAAAGGCGATCCTTTGTGGAGATGTAGACTTCGAAGCTGTTAAAGAAAAGGCCAGTGCTATTACGCCTGTGCCAGGAGGGGTTGGTCCCATGACGATCACTATGTTGATGATGAATACGGTAAAATCTGCTAAAGTTCATGCAGGGTTAGTTTAATTAATGTAACTACTCAGGTTGTTTAGGCTGAAGGCTGAAGGCTGTTAGTCGCGCATAATTTCCTCCTACAGGCTAACTGCCTACAGCCTATCCATCTTTTTATTTACCTATAGAGGGAGGTAGAGAATTAATGGCCTTTGAAATTACAAGATCACATTATACAGGAAAGATAAAAGAGGTAACTCTGGGTACAGGGAAAAGAACAGTAACTGTAGGCGGAGAGACCTCCTATCCATTCTATCTGTTTGAGGGGGAGATGCCCAATCCTCCCAGGATTGCTATGGAAATCTGGGACATGGAGCCTGAGGAATGGCCTAAGGCTGTTATTGAGCCCTTCAAAGATGTATTAAAAGATCCAGCAGCCTGGGCAAAAAAGTGTGTAGAGGAATGCAGTGCTGATATGGTTATAGTGCAGCTAAAAAGTACCGACCCAAATGGATTGAACAAAGGTCCGGGAGAAGCTTCTGCCACGGTAAAAAAGGTATGTGAAGCGGTGGATGTCCCGGTAATAGTCTGGGGATGTGGCGACAAGGGAAAGGATGTTGAAGTTTTAAAGAAGGTTGCTGAAGATAACCAGGGCAAAAATTTGCTTTTGGGTCCGGTAGAAGAGGCTAACCATAAGCAGATAGGCGCCAGCGCCATGGGGTTTCACCAGGCAGTTATTTCTTCTTCTCCTATAGACATAAATCTGGCCAAGCAGCTCAATGTACTTCTCGATAACCTGGGGGTGAGTCCGGAAAAGATTGTTATAGATCCTACCACGGGGGGATTGGGATACGGGCTGGAATATTCCTATTCGGTTATGGAAAGGATTCGGATGGCTGCTCTGACCCAGGAAGATGAGAAGTTGCAGAGTCCCATAATAAACAATCTGGGCAATGAAATCTGGAAGTGTAAAGAGGTCAAACTGAGTCTTAAAGAGGCACCTACTCTGGGCGATCCGGCAAAAAGGGGGGTAATGCTGGAGTGTATAGGCGCTGTTTCTTATCTCATGGCCGGTTCGGATATTCTCGTATTAAGACATCCAGAGAGTGTTAAGTGGGTGAAAGAGTTTATGAATCTGATGATGACCGGTGATATGGCAATGAGTTCTGATAAACTTGTTGCTAAGTTAAATGTGATCAATGTCAAACCAGAGGGTGATTTTCCCAAGATTGAGAAAATGAAGGTTGAAGCAAAACCCAAAGAAGAAAAGAAGGAAGATGCTCCTAAAGCATCTCCAAAGGAAGAGGCCAAGCCTAAACCAAAAGAAGAGGAGAAGATTGCTAAAAAGCCGGAGGTAGCACAGGGAGACAAAGCAAAAGCAGAAGCCAAAGCAAAAATTGAGGCGGAGACAGAGGCCAAGGCAAGAGATGAGGCAAAGGCCAAGGCTGAGGAAGAAGCGGAGAGAAAGTCTGAAAAAGAAGCGAAAGCCAAAGCCGAGTCGGAAGAAGAAGCCAAAGCCGTAGCGGAAGCGAAAGCCAAAGCAGACGCCAAGGCCAAAGAAGAGGTCGAGAAAAAAGCTAAAAAGGAAGCCAAAGCTAAAGCGGAAGCAGAATTAGAGGAGCTAAAAGCAAAGAGAGAAAGAGAAAAAGAGAAAAGGGAAGCAAAACGGATAGAGGTAGAGGCAGTACAGGCTGCCGCAGGTGCTGCAAGGCATGCAACACCTGCGGCGGTACATCTCACTCACACCGAGAGGATTATCGCATACCTAAATCGGGTTCACAAGCGATCATAAAGGACTTTAACAACCGAGGATATAGGTTAATATTTAACTATGAATTAAATATTCGGAGGAATTTCATATGGCGACAGAAGAAACGAAGGAAAAAGAGGTGAAGAAACCCAAGAAAACTGCAATTCCCTCGGAATGCAGTGTGGATTCTGCTACAGTAAAGATGATCGAAAAAGCCCAAGCAGAAGGGGTGGAGACGATTTTTGATCGAGCCATTACCATGTCCCCTTGCGCGATCGGGGCACAGGGAACCTGTTGCAAAAACTGTTCCATGGGACCGTGTCGGCTTCCCCTTCCCAAGAGCGGGATTGAGGGAAAGGATGAAAGGAAGGGCCTTTGCGGGGCAACTCCCAATACGATTGCCGCCCGTAATTTTGCGCGTATGGTGGCAGCAGGGGCTTCCGCCCATTCAGATCATGGGCGGGGGATAGCAGAGGTCTTTTTAGCGGTGGCACGCAAAGAGACAGGCGATTATAAGATAAAGGATCCACAGAAATTAATAGAGATTGCTCCTGACTTTGGAGTTGCCACAACGGTTACAGTAAACGGCGAAGAGAAGGATCGTGACATTTATGAGATAGCCCTTGAAGTGGCGGAAAAAGCCCTGGCGGAATGGGGCAGGCAAGAAGGGGAGATCTATTATGCCAAGCGAGCCCCTAAAGCCCGTTATGAACTTTGGAAGAAATTAGGGGTCGTGCCCAGGGGAATAGACCGAGAAATAGTGGAGATTATGCACCGTACCCATATGGGGGTGGATCAACATTATGAAAATATTGTAAAACAGTGTACCAGGGCGGCCCTGGCAGACGGTTGGGGCGGATCCATGCTGGCCACCGATTTACAGGATGTTATTTTTGGCACCCCTTACCCTACACAAGGACATATTAACCTAGGAGTTTTAGAAAAAGATCAAGTAAATGTCATCATTCACGGCCACGAGCCCCTCTTATCGGAGATGATTGTAACCGCGGCCCAGGAAACAGAGATGATCGAATATGCAAAGAGTAAAGGGGCCAAAGGGATTAACCTGTCCGGAATGTGTTGTACCGGCAATGAATTACTTATGAGACATGGTATTCCGATTGCGGGTGATTTCCTGCAGCAGGAATTGGCTATCATTACCGGTGCG
This sequence comes from Deltaproteobacteria bacterium CG_4_8_14_3_um_filter_43_13, assembly GCA_002782605.1. Lineage (GTDB taxonomy): Bacteria > Desulfobacterota > UBA8473 > UBA8473 > UBA8473 > UBA8473. The sequence continues at coordinate 18,075 of PFIF01000252.1, forward strand.
GTGGAGGCAATGGTGGTAGATGTCCAGTGCATCATGGAGAACGTGGCAAATGTAGCCACCTGTTTTCACACCAAGGTGATAACCACAAATCCCCGGGCACGGATGGAATCCGGGGAAACGATTCACATTGAATTTGATGAGCATCATGCTATGGAAGATGCCAGAAAAATCCTGAAGATAGCCATCGATAATTTTCAAAATCGGAAAGCAGAGCCGATGATCCCCAGCGAGAAAGAGGTACAGATAGTAGGATTTTCCTATGAGGCTATAAACTATCACCTGGGTGGCAGCTTCAGGGGATCTTATACCCCGTTAAATGACAATATTATAAATGGACGGATCCGTGGTATAGCTGGCGTGGTAGGATGCAACAATGCCCGTACTCTCCATAACAACGGACATCTGACCGTGGTCAAAGAACTTCTGAAGAATGATGTGATTGTTCTTACCACAGGATGTAATGCTATGGCCTGCGGTAAAGCGGGATTGCTTACGCCTGAGGCAGCCTCAGTATACTGCGGCCCGGGTCTGGCGGAGGTATGTGAAACCGTAGGTATCCCTCCAGTACTGCATATGGGCTCATGTGTAGACAATAGTAGGATTCTGATGGCGGCCTCTGAGGTAGTGAAAGCCGGAGGCCTGGGAAAAGACATCAGTGATCTACCGGCAGCGGGTTCAGCGCCGGAGTGGATGAGTGAAAAAGCTATAAGTATCGGTCACTATTTCGTGGCTTCCGGTGTGTATACGGTTTTCGGTGTGACTATGCCTGTAGGCGGCGCTCCTGTTTTTGAAGACTATCTCTACAACAAATTGGAAGCCAGCCTTGGCGGCATGTGGGATTTCGAAGCGGACCCCATCAAACATGCGCACAAGATGATTGCCCATATTGACAAGAAAAGAAAGGCATTGGGTATTGATAAGGCAAGAGAGAGAGTCCTGATGGATATGGCTGACCGGCAGAAGCTGGAGGCAGCTTAAACACAGGCAGATAGACTGAAGGCGGAAGACTGTTAGGACGCTTCAGTCTTCAGCCTAAGCACTTGAAAAGAAAGGAGGATTTTTCTCAATGTCCAAATTAGTTGCATTTGCTGCGATTCAAGGTGGATACAATATTGTCCAGAAAGCAGAGGGAAAATATAAACGTGCCATGGAAAAGTATGGACCGGAACAGAAACTGGAATTTCCCAATACCGCATATTACCTTCCTATTATCTATTCTATACTGGGTATTCCTATAAAGACCCTGGGTGACGCTGCCGAGGTTATCAAAATCTGTCGAAGTTTATTGCCGCCTCACATCAAAAGGGTGAACCATCTTCCTTATCTCGGTCCTATGCTCGATGCAGGTATGGCAGCAATATTGGCCGAAGAGATCGTAGAAGCGATCCGTTATGTGGAGGACCCTGATTTCTATCAGCCTGAAATAGAGGATCCGGATATAGATAATGGCAAGATCTGGTTGGGGGCTGCAGACGATGCCATCATGAGGAAGAGAGGCGTGGAATTTGTGGATGGAACCGCCCCCGGATTTGCAGCCATTGTGGGTGCTGCCCCTGATCCTGAGACGGCCAAAATGATTGCGGAAGAGTATCAAAAGAAAAGCATCTATGTCTTTATGGCAGCAAATCAGGCGGGAACAACCTTTGCGGAACAGCTTCTGGAAGCAGGGGTACAGATCGGCTGGAATGCGAGGTTGGTTCCCTTTGGTCCGGATATCTCAGCCGCGGTTTTTGCCCTTGGTTTTGCCAATCGGGCGGCCATGTCATTCGGAGGAGTTAAACCAGGCGATTCGAGAAAGATACTGATGTACAACAAAGACCGGATATTTGCTTTTGTAAACGCCCTTGGGGAAGTCAACGCTGAATGGGCGGCGAATGCCGCAGGGTGTGTTAACTGGGGTTTCCCCACAATTGCGGATACGGATATCCCGGAAGTGCTCCCCACAGGTATCTGTACTTATGAACACGTGGTGGCAAACGTATCCCATGAGGATATGACAAATAAATCAATTGAAATTCGAGGTCTCAAGGTTACAGTTTCCGAAATCGATATACCCCTTGCCTACGGTCCTGCCTTTGAGGGAGAGCGGGTGAGGAAAGACGATCTCTATCTGGAGATGGGTGGTGGAAAAACCCAGGCGGTTGAACTTTGCAAGATGGCGGACATGAAGGAGATTGAAGACGGACAAGTTAACGTCATAGGACCGGAGATTAAAGATACCAAGAAAGGCGACAAACTTCCTCTGGGTATTTTTGTTCAGGCGGCAGGTAGAAAGATGCAGGAAGACTTTGAGCCCATCCTTGAAAGGCAGATACATCACCTTATCAATTATGCCCAGGGTGTTATGCACATTGGGCAGCGGGATATTGCATGGATTAGGGTTGGTGACCAGGCTGTGAACAAAGGGTTTACCCTCAAGGACATCGGGGTAATCCTCCATGCCAAACTACACCAGGATTTCGGCGCCATTCTGGATAAGGTGCAGGTTACTCTTTATGCTAAGAAAGATGATGTGGACAAGTTGACCGCTACTGCCAGGGGAAATTACAAGAAACGCGATGCCAGGGTGGAGCAGATGACGGATGAGGGTGTAGAGACCTACTATTCCTGCACTTTGTGTCAGTCCTTTGCTCCCAATCATGTATGCATGGTGAGCCCGGAACGGACCGGCCTCTGCGGCGCCTATAACTGGATGGATTGCAAGGCTTCCAATGAGATCAACCCCACCGGTCCTAATCAGCCGGTGGAAAAAGGCGAATGTATCGATCCGAAATTGGGGCAGTGGAAGGGTGTAAATGATTTTGTCTATAAGGCATCACGGCAGCAGGTAACCCATTACAATTTCTACAGTATTGTTCACGACCCCATGACCACCTGCGGATGCTGTGAATGTATCGCAGCTGTGATTTCCGCATGTAACGGGGTGATGACAGTAAGTAGGGACTATACGGGAGAGACCCCATCGGGAATGAAATTTACGACTCTCGCCGGAGTTATGGGGGGCGGGGCAGCCTCACCCGGGTTCGTAGGACACAGCAAATACAATATTTGCCAGCGGAAGTTCATTTCCGGAGACGGCGGACTGCTGCGAATGGTCTGGATGCCCAAAGGGCTAAAAGAGGAGCTTAGAGAAGGATTATTAAAGCGGGGAGAGGAATTGGGATGCCCCGACTTGATCGATAGGATAGCTGACGAAACGGTGGGTGTCACCGAAGATGAAATTTTGCCTTTCTTAAAGGAGAAAGATCATCCGGCGCTGAAGATGGATCCCATAATAGGGTAACTTTGGTTTTTTAGGCGGTCATCCCTGGATGAGGGGGGCGCCTTCTGTGTATAAAAGTTAATGGACTCGTAAAAAGTCCGAAAACTCCCTCTCCCTTGATGGGAGAGGGTTGGGGTGAGGGTGAATAAGGATGTAATTTCAGATGGTTATGTTCCCCCTCCCCTTCATCCCCTCCCGCTAGGGGAGGGGAAATGTGACTTTTTACAAAGCCATCATAGTTGAGGAGGAAAGATCGTTATGGCTCTTACAGGTATAGAGATTTTTAAATTGCTTCCCAAAACAAATTGCAAGGAATGTGGCGTTCCTACC
>PFIF01000252.1:21702-25378 GCA_002782605.1 Deltaproteobacteria bacterium CG_4_8_14_3_um_filter_43_13
GCTGAGCTTTCCGCCTGTCCCTACGTTTCTGAAGAGGCAAAGGAGAAACTTACGGAAGCCTCCGCTCCTCCCATAAGGCAGCTCACGGTTGGATATGGAGACAGGCAGGTAAAGGTGGGAGGAGAGACAGTTCTTTACCGCCACGAGAAGACCTTTTTTAATCCAACTGGACTGGCCGCTCTATTGACTACTGATATGGATGCAGATACTGTTGATATGAAACTGAGGAAATGGGATACCTTTCAGTATGAGAGGGTAGGGCTAAACCTTAGACCAGAACTTGTAGCCGTCAAAGATACCAGTGGCGATGCGGGAAAATTCGAGACCCTGGCAAAGCAAGTGGCAGATACCAGCAATTTCAGCTATATTCTCATGAGTGAGGATAGCGATGTTATGGCTGCAGGCATCAAGGCAAAGAATGGAACGAATCCCCTCATATATGCTGCCACCAATGACAATTTTGAAAAGATGGCAAAATTGGCCGAGGAAAGCAAATGTCCTCTGGCGATTAAAGGTACTAACATTGACAATTTAATCGAGTTGTCAGATAAGGCAACTGCCCTGGGGCTGAAAGATCTGGTGCTTGACTCAGGAGCAAGATCAATAAAACAGGTTTATGAAGATCAGATTGCCATCAGGAGGGCGGCGCTTCTTGCCAAGAACAAGTCCCTGGGATTCCCTACAATTTCCCTCCCCTTTGAAATGGCAGAGACCCTGGAACAGGAAACACTTATTGCCTCGATGCTGATTGCAAAGTATGGCAGCATAGCAGTGATGTCAGACTTCGATGGTGCGAGCCTTTTCCCACTTCTCCTGGAACGTTTGAATATTTACACCGATCCCCAGCGTCCCATGGTGGTGACACAGGGGATCTACGAGATCAATAATCCGGATGAAAACTCGCCGATCTGTATTACGTCTAATTTTGCCCTTACTTACTTTATTGTTTCCGGTGAGATTGAAGGCAGCAAGGTCCCTACGTGGCTCTTGATTATTGATACCGAAGGACTTTCAGTTATGACCGCATGGGCAGCAGGCAAATTCGTAGGCGATGCACTGGGGATCTTTGTTAAGAAGTGCGGTATCATGGATAAGGCTAAGACAAGAAAGATAATTATCCCAGGGTATGCAGCGTCCATCAGTGGTGACCTGGAAGAGGAGTTGGGAGATTGGGAAGTGGCAATCGGACCAAGGGACGCTGCCCATATCCCTGCCTATTTGAGGCAACTGGCTGCATAAAAAACTCGTAACAGTTTACGGGTGTCAGTTGTCAGGGATCAGGAAAAACTTTAATTTTGAAGGAAAAGAATTTTACCACAGAGAACACGGAAAAAAAGATTTGTAGGGGCGGGTCTTCATGCCCGCCCGATAATCGGGAGGGGATAAACCCCTCCCCTACCATGTTCTCTGTGGTGTCTTTTGACAATACGAGATGAAAAGAGAGGGGTAAGTATGTTACGAATCGGAGAGAATTTAAATGTAATGGTGACGAAGATTGGCACTGCCATGAAGGAGAAAAATCCTGGTCCCATCAGAGAACTGGCGAAAGCAGAAGCGGAGAAAGGAGTGAACTGGATTGACATTAATCTGGGACCGGCGAGAAAAGGCGGGCCTGAATTGATGGAGTGGATTGTAAAGACCGTTCAGGAGGTGGTGCCGGACATACCTCTGGCTTTGGACACATCTAATATAGAGGCTATTGAGGCAGGTTTGAAGGTTCATAAGGGAAAGGCGATGATAAACTCGATCATGGCAAGACCTGAGAGGATGGAGGCCATGATCCCGCTGGCGGCAAAATACAATGCCCAGGTTATAGGCTTGCTCTGGGGACCTTCGGGAATGCCCCGAGATGAAAATGAAAGATCGGAACTCGCTGTAACTCTGGTTTCCGCCATGCTGGAAGCCGGCATAGCCCCGGAGGATATCTTCGTGGATCCCATTATGACACCGGTCAACGTCCAGCAACACCAGATAAAGAGTATGGTAAATTTTATGATGATGTTTTCCGATATAGCAGAAGCCCTGGCACCAGGGCTAAAATCCACCTGTGGTTTATCGAATGTCTCCAATGGGGCACCTGAACACTTGCGACCCATACTGAACCAGACATTTATAGTAATTTTAGAAAAGTATGGGATGTACTCAGCGATCGTTGATGCCTTTGATGAGGAAATGACCGCCTTCTGCAAGGGTGAGAGACCGAAGATCAAGAAAATAATCGAGGATGTTTGTGACGGCAATGAACCGAATCCAGCATCATTGACAAAAGAAGAACTCGATTATGTAAAAACAGCCAAGGTTCTTCTGGGACATTCCCTCTATTCGGATTCGTGGCTTGAACTCTAATTGTTTTTAAATGACTGAAAGAGTCATTATTCCCTGTTAAGAAAGCTTTCCTGATACCAAAATCGGGATTATCGAAGAAGCCTAAAGCAATTAATCGAAGGGCGAATCTCGTGAAGCAGGATTAACCGCGGGACGCCCTTTTTTAACGTGGGTGGATAAAGATGGAAGCTAAAGTGCTGTTAGAAAGAAATAATGGGCACTCTTTTCTTCAAGAAATAGAGGATAAACGAGATGTTAAAGTTTCTTCCTGCTTTCAATGTAAAAAATGTTCCAATGGTTGCCCGGTAAACTTTGCTATGGATATTATGCCTCATAAGATAATCCATATGATTCGTTTAGGGTTAAAGGATGAGGTATTAAAGAGTTCTGCCATGTGGGTCTGTTCTTCTTGCGAAACTTGTACTACCAGATGCCCAAATAATATAGATATTGCTAAATTGATGGATGTATTAAGACAGATGGCCACTGATTCAGGGTTTGATGCGGCACAAAAAGATGTTCCTATATTCCACTCGGCCTTTCTTTCATCAGTCAAGAAGAGGGGAAGAATTCATGAATTGGGTATGATAGGAGAATATAAATTAAAAACCGGGGACTTGATGAAGGATTCCAGACTGGGATGGGAGATGTTCAAAAGAGGGAAGTTAAAAATCTTGCCTTCTGGAATTAAGGGAAGAAGAGAGATTAGAGGTATCTTTGATGAAGCGGGGAGGAGAAAGAGATCATGAGGGTTTCCTATTACCCGGGTTGTTCGCTAGAGAGCACTGCACGTGATTATGATGAATCCCTCAGGGCGGTATTTGATGTGTTGGGCATTGAACTGAGGGAGCTAGAGGATTGGAATTGCTGTGGGGCAAGCTCGGCCCATATAACTGATGATTTTCTGTCAATGGCATTGCCTATGAGGAATCTGGAAATTGCAGAGAAAGAGAATAATGATTTGCTTATCCCCTGCATGGCTTGTTTTAACAGGTTAAAAAGCGCAGAAAAGGCGGCAATCGGTGAAATAAAAACGGATGTAAAGACATCCTATAAGGGTAAGATAAAGATTAAACATATTCTGGACTTTTTAAGCGAGGATGGAAACCTGGCCCTTATAGAAAGATTTGTTAAAAAGCCTTTAACAGGCCTGAAGATTGTATCTTATTACGGCTGTTTGTATGCGCGTCCTCCAGAAATTACGGATGTAACTGATTATGAAGACCCCAGGAGCATGGATAAATTGATAAACATTTTAGGGGCAGAAAGCAGGCCATGGTCATTTAAGACCGATTGCTGTGGTGGCAATTTAGCATTGACCAGGATTGACATCGTAAAGAGATTGGGCAAT
>PFIF01000152.1 GCA_002782605.1 Deltaproteobacteria bacterium CG_4_8_14_3_um_filter_43_13
TAAAGTTATTTATGAGTCAAAGCACTAGAATTCAGGGTTTCGTATTTTAGATTTGTGTAACATCCAAAGTTAAGGACAAGGTCTGATTCTCAGATTAGATAAACAGGACAAGGTCTAGAATTTTCTATATACCACGTCCTCACCATGTACGCAACCAAAAAGTTAGTTGGGTAGGAGGGCATGACCCAACATGGGGATAGCTAGTGGAATGTCCCTTTAATACCTTTACTATGAATTACTATAAATATTCCCTCCCCCTTGATGGGGGAGGGGCAGGGTGGGGGTGAAGAATCGCCATGTTGCCCCCTCCCCTTAATCCCCTCCCACCAAGGGATGGGAGACATTTTTGGTAAAGTTATTTATGAGTCAAAGCACTAGCTCTATGTAATCACCCTGTACATTTTTTGGCATCATAGATACAGCTTTGTAGAAATAAAGGTGTGGAAAAAGAAGAAAAAAAACTGGATTTTACCAGATAATTGAGGTATAGGTACGTGCATGGTTAAATAATAGTTGTTGTAAGTCTGTAAACCCTAAGCACAAAGGGGTCAGCTATGAGGGCGTCTTTCCTTAGTTCCTGAGATTAAAGAGGACAAAAAGGAGGTCGCCCTTTTATTTTTAAGGAGGATAAGAACAATGATAAAAGACATCCTCAAGAGCAATGCCAGACGGTACCCTAATGCAAATGCTATAATTTTTAAAGACATACGATATACCTTCAGGGAATTCAATGAGCGTATCAATAGCCTTGCAAACGCACTGATGGATATGGGCTTGAGAAAGAGCGATTGGGTGGCTATGATTGCTGATGATTGCATTGAGCATGTGGAATTGTTTTGGGCAGGGGCAAAGATAGGAGTGGCGACATCTGTACTTAATCCAGCCTTACTCGAAAAGGACCTTTTTCATCTGATCGGTAATGGCAAAGCTGCTGCTGTTGTCTGCGGTTATAAGTATCGTAATCTGGTAGACTCACTGCGTTCTACGCTTGAGGGTGTAAAAGGCTATATTAGTCTTGGCCTATCAGACGAGGATTTTGTGGGCTATGAGGATCTCATATCGACGTCTTCGTCTCGTGAGCCAGACATTGAGATTAATGAAAACGATTTACTCTACTTCGCCAATACGAGCGGGACAACTGGCCTCTCGAAGCAGGTGGTGCACACGCATAAAAGCCTTTTTGCAACAGCCCTGATGGATTTAGATGCAATGAACTATAATATAAATGTTGGAGATGTTAGCCTCATTGGCGGTCCTCATTTCTGGGCATATTTACTTCCAAGAATAACAATACCTTGCTTTTATATGGGTTCTACCCTGGTTATTCCGCCCGATCTTACACCACAGGGTTTTCTCCAGAGCATTGAAAAGGAGAAGGTAGCTAACTTAACCACAGGCACCGCATTTTTACAGCAGCTTATGGATTATCCTGACCTAGATAAGTATAACTACTCTAGCTTGCGCCGTATATTTATATTTGGATATTATCCTCCAGATGTGTGGCGAAGAGCGGTAGAGTTATTTGGAAATATCTTTGTAGTGGGGTACGGTCTAAGTGAGATAGGGCTTATCACTTTTCTTCCCCCTGAGGACTTCATCTTCGACGGTCATCCAGAAAAGGTAAGAAGATTGAAGTCCTGTGGCAGAGAAGCGCTATGTGTTGATGCTAAGTGGTAGATGATCAGGGAGAGGATGTTCAACCTGGTCAGGTTGGTGAGATTATTGCCAAGGGGCCTGACATGATGAAAGGCTATTGGACTGCGTCTGAAGCTACGGCACAGACTATAAGAGGAGGCTACGTCTACACCGGTGATCTGGCAACAGTAGATGAGGAGGGATATATCTACCTTGCTGGTAGGAAGAAGGATAGCATCACCACTCAGGGGAGGATGGTCTTGCCTTCAGAGATAGAGGAAATCATATTGCAACATCCACAGGTTTTTGAGGCAGCAGTAATAGGTATACCAGATGAAAAACTGGGCGAGGCAATTAAAGCCGTAGTAGTAAAAAGAGGAGGAGAGCTCGCTGGGGAAGAGATAATTATGCTCTGCCAGAAAAACCTTCCTGACTATGCGGTTCCCCAATCTGTAGATTTTACCGAAAACTTACCAAAAACCGCATCAGGTAGGGTGCAGAGATACAAATTACGAGAGAAATACTTATAACTTCAACGGCTAAGGATTATATAACAACCGTGAGGAAAAGAGGGATACATACAAAGGGAGACAGACTAAAAAACAGAAGAAAGGAGTAGAGTATGTCGGCAATTGATGAAGTAAGGAAATGGCTTGAGGAATTAAAGAAAGACGGTTCAATAAGAACGGATTTTCCACCACCTGCCGATGAAGAGTGTTACAATCCTGTCGAGTGTGCTCCACGAGAGCGGATAGAGGAGCTCAGGGACAAACATCTTCGTCATATAGTCAAGTGGGCGTACGAGAAATCAGAATTTTATCGTAAAATATGGGGTAAGGCGGGGGTGAAGCCTCAGGACATCAGGACGTATGACGACCTGGAGAAGCTGCCCGTTTGGAGGAAGGACCAGCAGAGAAAAGATGAGGTGGAGAATCCGTTCTTTGGATCACGGGTGGTAAAAGAGCTTATACCCTATGTTCCTGCACTTTACCGATCAACGGGAACCACAGGCAAGCCAACATTGCACCCCTGGATACCTGAAGACATAGAAGCGATAGAGGAGTCACGCGCCCGATGGGTGTGGTCAGGAGGTGGCAGAACAGGGGGCGCCTTTGTGGATTTTGCACCGGCGGCTAAGGGTTCATTAATAAAGATAATGACTGGCGTGGCGAGAAGAGTCGGTCTTCTCCATTACCATGAGGAGATATTCGGCTACCAGGCTGATCCTGCAGCAAGTGCTGCGTTTCAGCTTGAACTGGGAGAGTTTTACAAGCCCCTGAGTACATTTATGGCTCCAGAATTTCTGATCACATTGGGCGAGCAGTTCAAGAGAATGGGTAAGGAGAACCCTTACGATGCAGTGCTCCCTGGCGGGACACCTTTGTCATCAAGGTTGCGGCAGGAATTGCGCTCACTTTACAAGAAGCCGAGAGGGTTTCCCAATATAATAGGTGCCTATGAGAGTGGACTCGCAACAGAATGCCTCTTTTCTGCTGACAAGGGGTTAGATCTCTTCCATGACAGTGAAGACCTGTCTGTATTTGAGGTTGTGAAGCCTGGAACCAGGCAGAGAGCGGCTTTTGGGGAACGGGGCGAGCTTGTGGTTACTAACTTCTTCAATCACATTGCCCCCTTTATCAGGTTTGGTATGGAAGATGTGTTTGAGAACTCGTTCACGACCGAGCCGTGTCCCTATTTGTGGCAGAACACTAAAGACCTGGCTAAAACCTATTCCTGGACGCCTGAAGGACATCTTCAACGTAAAAGGCAAAGAGTTAATGCCCTGGGATGTGGAGGTAATTATTGGAGACATCCCGGATACTACCCTGATCTATCAATTGATTCTTGATAGCTGGGACATGGAGATGCTTGAGCTAAAGGTGGAAACAGTGAGAAAGCTGCCTGATCCCCAGTATCAGAGAGAGATTAAATCCACTCTTGAGAGCAGATTAGAAATTCCTGTAGATGTCGAGGTGGTTTCAGCAGGAACTATTCCTATGGCCCCGGGTGGCTATAAGGTGATCAAGGTAGTGGACAAGAGGCCGAAAAAGACTTCTTTGTAAAACTTGGCATCGTTGATACAGCTTTATATAAAGGGCTCAGAAAAGATCAAAAAAGACTGGATTTTGCCTGATAATTAACGTATTGTTAAGTGTATGGTTAGGCAATATAATTCCATATTGATGAAAGGAGAGACCCATGAAAAGATTATCGACCGTTTTGTTCACATTGCTGCTAATCTGCCTTTTATGTGCAGGTGCGAGGTTGGGTTATGCAGGAGAAGCTAGAGGTGTAACGGATGACACCATAAAAATTGGATTTATTTTAGATCAGACGGGACCGGCTGCCCCCATTGGCATCCCCGTGGCCAATGCGACAAGGACATACTTTCAAAATATCAATGATCACGGTGGGATCAATGGCAGGAAAGTAAAGATCATTCTTGAGGATGATCATTATTCAATTCCCGGTGCTATCGCTGCTTTCAAAAAACTTATCTTTAGAGATGCAGCTCTGTCCATTCTCTTCACAGGAGGGACAGGTCAGACCTTTGCCCTTATGAACCAGATTGAAAAGAATAAGGTTCCTGTAATATACCCGTAAGCCTTGCAGACGGACTGGTGAGTCCAGTAAGAAGATACATATTTTTGGCATCGGCAAGCTATGATGACACGCTAAAGCTCTGTGTAGATTATATTATGAAAGATCTAAAGGCAAAAAACCCGAAAATAGCACTCGTCTGTCCAGACATTGAGTTTGGTAAAGCTGGCTTTAAGGCTACAAAGGAATATCTTAAGAAGTATAACTTAGAATTCAGTGCCACATCTATAATTAATATCGGTGATATAGATGCAACCTCCCAGATATTGACTTTAAAAAAATCAGATCCGGATTATATAATCCTTCATGATGCACTTGCTGGCCTTATTTCTTTCTTTAAATCTGCGAAGAAATATGGTTTAAGAAGTAAGGTCTTTGGGTCATTTTATGTCAGTGACGAGGAAAATATAAAAGTTACTGGAGATGCAATGAAGGATGTTTTGGCGGTAAGCCCCATCGGTTATTGGAGTGATAATACCCCTGGGATGGCTGAACTGAGAAAGATTACTACGAAATATCATCCTGATACGAAGCTTATGATAAGAAGTTACACACAGGGTTGGCTCACTTCAATGATCTGTGCAGAAGGGCTAAAAAGGGCAGGTAGAAATCTAAATCCTGAAACTCTGGTAGAGGCTTATGAAACCTTTAAAAACTTTAGTACAGGTGGAATTTCGGGGCATGTAAGTTACAGCAAGAATAATCATAAAGCCGGAACGATGAACAAAATGTATAAAGTGGACGTAAAGAATCAGACCTTTATACCGATTACCGAGTATAGGGAGCCAGCTTTCAAGGATTAATAATCGCATAGATTTTCTATATCATCCACGACGCCAAAACTGTATTCGAGTAATCTAGTGGAATGTCCCTTTAATACCTTTACTATGAATTACTATAAATATTCCCTCCCCCTTGATGGGGGAGGGGCAGGGTAGGGG
>PFIF01000092.1 GCA_002782605.1 Deltaproteobacteria bacterium CG_4_8_14_3_um_filter_43_13
ATGATAACTGCTGGAGTAGATGTAGGGTCTTTAACAGGCAAAACGCTGATACTAAAAGATAATGAGATATTAAGCTGGAGCCTCATTTCCACCGGGCCTGATAGCAGTGAGACTGCTAAAGAGGCTACGGATATAGCTTTGAAAGAAGCAGGACTTTCCTTTGATGATATAGACTATATCGTATCCACAGGGTACGGGAGGGTTGTAGTCCCTTTTTCTGATAAGAATATTACAGAAATCACATGCCATGCCAAAGGGGCCTACTGGTTTTTCCCCCGTGTCCGTCTGATACTCGACATGGGTGGTCAAGACTGTAAAGGAATACGATGTGATGATACAGGAAAGGTTACAAATTTTGCAATGAACGACAAATGTGCTGCCGGTGCTGGAAGATCTATGGAGATTATGTCGGGGCTTCTGGACACTCCTCTTGCTGAGATGGGAGGGTTATCCCTTGATATAAAAAACAAACTGGCACCTCTGAGCAGCACCTGCGTTGTCTTTGCCAGAACAGAGGTTTTGGGATACCTCCATGAAGGAACCCACAAAAACGACGTACTGGCAGGAGCCTGTGAGGCATTGGCAGATAGGGTCTATACTCTTTTAAAGAGGGTAGGCATTGAGGGGGACTTTGTCATCAGTGGAGGTATTGCCAAGAATATCGGAGTAGTGAAAAGGATAGAACAAAAGGTAGGGTTAAAGGCAAATATATGCTTCGAGCCTCAAATAGTAGGAGCCCTTGGGGCAGCAGTTTTTGGTAGGGAAATCCTTGGAAAAAAGACTGCAAAGAAAAAATAATTTATTGGAGTAGACAACAATAACAGGAGCATTAAAGATCTCTTAGGAGGTGAAACATGACGACAAAAGTAACTGCTCCAGGAAAAAAGAGTTTACAAACATCATTAGAGATAGGAAAAGCCGTTAAAGCCTATTATGCAAATATAAAAGAGGCCAAGGAAAAAGGTGTACCTGTAATCTGGTCTTATGGACTGATTCCAAGAGAGATATTTAATGCTCTGGACGCACCTGCAATCTATCTGGAGCATCTCCCGGTTGTAATAGGAACGAAACAGCTATCCGGACACTACATACAGATTGCTGAAGAGGAAGGATTTTCAAGAGATGTCTGTGCCTTTCACAGGTGTTTTTTGGGGTGTGCAGTTGCCAAGGATAGGGAGCCATACCTTGAGAAATTTTTTGCTCCGCCTGATATTATAGTAGCAACTAACCTTCCGTGTATGTCCGAGTCTAAGTCTTTCCTATATGTAGCTGATCACTATGGTATCCCTTACCACTTCGTTGATGCCCCTATAAACACCTGGGGGAGCGAAATCCCCGATTATGCTGTTGAATACTATGTGGACCAGTTGCAGGGAGCTATAGATTTTTTGGTGGAGCATGGGTTCAATTATAATAGGGACAAGCTAAAAGAGTCCGTTCGCCTTTCCAAGAGGCTGGTTGAACTCTGGAACGGAATAGACGGCTACAGAAAGGCTGTGCCTTCCCCTATGAGTTCAGTTGACGGCTTCACTGCCTGCTATCCACTTGTTTCACTGGCCGGGACTCAGCTCGGTGTTACGCTATATGAAAATTTACTTGAAGAGCTGAAACAGAAAGTAGAAAGGAAGGAGGGTGTTCTCGATAACGAAAAGTTGAGGCTGATGTGGTTTGGAGTGCCTCCTGTCTATAACATGGGACTTCTCAATTATGTTGAGAAATATGATGCTGTTGTTGTGAAGAGTATGGTAGAGTATATAGTAGGGGGAGCATACGATCCTTCTATTATGGACACTAACAGGCCCCTTGAGAGCCTGGCATACAAATCCCTCATCGATATAATCAATCCCACATCCGAAAATATGGTGGATTTTGTTGTAAAGACTGTAAAAGAGTTTAAGATTGATGGGCTAATAGGATCGGTTAAGAGGAGCTGTGGACTCTTGCCCGGATATATGAGATTAATCAAAGATGCGGTATATAAAGAGGTCGGAATCCCTACCTCGATCTTTGACCTGGATGGCATGGACATAAGGGAGTATGACGATGTTACTTCAAAAGCCAATCTTGATTCGTTTGTTGAATCTCTACTGGCAAGCAAAAGAAAGTAATCAATGGGAACTCTGGAGACAATGAAAGTTATTTTCGATAACCCTAATAAGATAATCGAAGAGTGGAAAAAACTGAAAGTTTAATACAGCTCTTGACACATGTGGATATGTTTCTGAAGAGGTTTTTAGAGAGATACTTCGATTTGTTGATCTTTTACTATTAGATATCAAACAGTTAGATTCTGAAAGACATCAGAAATCCTTATTGAAGCAGATCGGGAGGGAGTTGAAACCAAGTATCTGTACGAGGATGAAAAAGTGTACGAAGATGCAGAAATGTGGACTAAAGGTTGGTAAGGGATAATGCCCGTAAGGCTTTTGGAGTTTTAAGGAGAATTCCTCTATGAACAATGCCAGTTTCCAGCAGCTTGAGGCCACCTCACTTTATTGCCCACATTGTAAAGTAGCTGTGCCAGTTAGAAAAAGACTTCTGATAGTTTTGCCTGAAGGTGATAAGTTTGAGTATCTCTGTAGCCACTGTGCATCATCTTTGGGTTCCAAAGTAGAACCACATGGCAAAGAGAATAAGCTTATAATTTAAGGAATATTGGCGGAATATTTTGTATTTACATCAACCTTCGACATCAGTTTAAAAGGTTCTGCCCGTAAAATCGTTCCTTATTTGGCCATTCACATAAACCGAACAGACCGCATTGACCACAGAATGGCCTTTTTGCCTTACAAATCTTTTTTCCATGGAAGGTAAGCAGATGGACTGTCCGGATCCATTTCTCTTCTGGTATGATCTTGCACAGCTCCATTTCTACCTTGTCAGGATTATTGGAATGTGCCAGCCCCAAACGATTTGAAACCCTGTACACATGAGTATCTACCCCAATAGCAGGCTTACCAAATGCGTTAGCCAGTACTATGTTTGCCGTTTTTCTTCCTACCCCAGGCAGACTTACTAATGCCGGAAGAGTTGAAGGGGCTTCCCCATTAAAGTCTTTAACAATCTTTTTACAGCACCCTGCAATGTTTTTAGCCTTGTTTTTGTAGAAACCCGTAGAGTGAATATCTCCTTCTAGTTCCTCGATGCTGACGTTTGTATAGTCTTCGGCTTTTTGATACTTTTTAAAAAGGCCTGTGGTAACCTGGTTGACCCTTTCATCAGTACACTGAGCGGCAAGGATGGTGGCAATAAGGAGTTGTAAAGGGGTTTTGAATTCAAGGAGTAAGCGTGCATCAGGATGCTCACTTTCCAAGATTTCTAAAATCCTTTTGACTTTGACCATACACTGCTGCCTCACCTAAATAGTTCGCCCTGAAAAATTCCCTTTTCCACTATCTTATACTATCAAAGATTTTGCCAAAACAAAAGAGAAAGTTCTAAGTTGAAATAATGATTGATAACATTTCTTTCTTAGTCTATATTGGACATTAGCTCTTTTTAATTGTGTACCAAAAACCTATAAAGTCAATCTAATGAGGTTGATCGATGAGTGAAAAAAGGGATATAAATATTTTAATGATAGACAAACAGGCGCTTAAACTCGGTGAACCTCTGGAGGATTTTCTTAATATTTCTGATGAAACACATATATACACTATCAGGATTTGCGACAGCTATACTGAGGCATTGTCCATGTTGAAGGGGGTGGATATAGCCTTGATAGGACTTGACCTGACCAAGGAATACTCTATGCCCGGAGATAAGGATTTTCTCCCATGGATAAAGGAGGAGAATGCTGGATACAGATTCTTAGTTTATCTTAAAAGGGAATATCCGAACATTAAGGTGATTATGCTGGTGGACTATCCTGCATGTGAGGACCCCAGGTCGGAGATGCCGGAGATACTGGATAAGGGAGCCGATGGCTATATGGTAAAGCCCTTTGTCATAAGTGAACTGGTTGAAAAAATCCACTGTATATCGTTAACTTACTTTTTTAATAAGGGGAATAACAGTTAATGAAGGGAGAAAAGATATTGGTGGCGGCCCTTTTGATTACTACTGTTTTATGTTGGGGATTAACTCCCATAATAGAAAAAATTCAGGCTTTTCCAGCCACTTCAATGACTCCTTCAGTAGGTTCGATCAGACGGTTGACCATCTTAAGGATGGTGGTTTTGCCGCAGCCGGATGAGCCGAGGAGGATCAGGGTCTCCCCCGTATCCGCCTGGAAAGAGAGATGCTTGACGACATAGGAACGGCCGCCATCAAATGTTTTGGAAACACGGGTCAATCGAATCATGGCTTCAATGATGATCCCGTTGAAAGGATGTCTGGATGTTAATTCCTGAACAAATTGTCTAAAAATGATAAATTATGTTGATTAATTCAGTCTCTTTCAATAGTATATTCTGAATCGAAACATTTTTAACAGGAATAAAAAAATATGTCAATCAACAGCTTTATCCGCCCAAACACCTTATCCTCAAACGTTCAGCAAAACCGCACCAAGGAAATCATCTTTTCGATCCGCAGGTTAGTCCAGGCAAGTGAGCTCTATACCAAGGAATTAAATAAAAAATATCAGGTGAGCGCAGCGCAATTGAACTGCATTCTGGCCTTATATGAGAACGGCCCACTGCTTCCTTCCCAGATCGCCAAGCATATGATGGTAAAATCCAGCACCGTTACCGGCGTGGTTGACCGCCTGGAAAACAAGGGACTCGTTGAAAGGTTGAGAAACTCTCACGATCGCCGGATGATTACCATCCAGTTAACCGAGGCCGGCAAAAAGCTAGCTGAAAATGCCCCGCCCCCTATCCAGCAGAGGGTCATCGATGGTCTCAAAAATCTCACCGATGTCGAAAAAGATCAGATCGTAGCCTCCCTCAACATGCTTACCAGTATGCTTGACGTCCGGAACCTGGAGGTCGATTAGCCATACACTTCTTCTCACGGTGCAAGCAAAAAGCGCATTTCCTGACCGCCTGCGGTTCCGCTTTTAACGGGACAGGAAATGCGTTCTCCCGATTATTGGGGACTTCAATCTATCCCTCTGAGTAGGGAATTTCAAAAAAAACCTTTGCAAAATATATTTTACTATAATAGTTGCATCTGAAACTATCTATGTTTTACGAGAAGGAGGTTTTTTTATTATGAGTGCGCCGAGCAAGCTTATTA
>PFIF01000066.1 GCA_002782605.1 Deltaproteobacteria bacterium CG_4_8_14_3_um_filter_43_13
AGACACCAATTAGCATAGTGGAGGCAATGAGATGACGAAAAAAATACAGGGAACGATATTGCTTCCGGTCAGGCTTAAGGGTTATCCGGAGTTTCTCGATAACCTCAAGAATCGTATCCGTGAAGTTCAAGTCAAATCCGCGCTTTCAGTCAACCGGGACTTGATTTTGCTTTACTGGGAAATCGGCGATCGCCTTATGGTTACGCAAAAATCCCAGGGATGGGGAGCAGCCGTAATTCCCCAACTGGCAAAAGACTTAAGAAATGATCTGCCCGAGGTAAAGGGATTTTCCGAGCGTAATATTGGATACATGCTTGCTTTTGCCCGAGAGTATGGTCCGCCGCCAATTTTGCAACAGGCTGTTGCAAAAATTACTACTGAATCTATGACACAGCCAGTGTCACAAATAAGGATCTTGAAAGATAAACCAGTTGCCTTGGAATACATTCTTACCTATTTACCATGGGGTCATAATATTTTGCTCTTGGAAAAGGTGAAAAATCGCTCTGTTCGTTTGTGGTATGCGAAACAGACTCTTGATAACGGATGGAGCAGAAATGTTTTGCGTATCATGATTGATGCCGGCACGCATAAGCGACAGGGTAAAGCCGTCACAAATTTTGATACCCAATTGCCGCCTACCCAATCGGATCTGGCAAAGCAGACGCTCAAAGACCCGTACCTCTTTGATTTTCTCACCATTGAACAGCCATTTCACGAGCGCGAATTGGAAACAGGCCTCATTCAACACCTGGAAAGATTTCTTCTGGAACTTGGATCGGGGTTTGCTTTTGTTGGCAGACAAGTCCATTTGGAAGTCGGCGACAGTGATTTTTATTGTCCCACTCGGGGAATGGGAGAAAAACCCTCGCCTTTAGGCGAAGACTTTAGTTTGATCTTTTTGGGGCTGCAAGGGTTCAAGGGGTCCAGGATTCAAGGGTTCAAGGACAAGAATGGATAGCTGTTTTCACTTGACCCCTTGACCCCTCGAATCCTTGAACCCTCAAGCCATCGGCTTTAGCCGATGGCAGTTGACATTGATCTGCTTTTTTATCACCTCAAGCTACGCTGTTTCGTGGTCATAGATCTGAAAATCGGTTCGTTCAGGGCGGATTATGCCGGTAAGATGAACTTTTATCTGAATGTGGTTGATGACCGTTTAAAGCATCCATCGGATCAGCCCAGCATCGGCCTGATTTTGTGCCAGGAGAAAAACAGAATTCTTGCCGAATATGCCCTGCGCGGAATGACTAAAGCCATCGGCGTATCGGATGGGCCGCCTATGGAAATTCCGCAAGGACGAAGTGGATGACTGGGTGAAGACAGGCGGAGCCGCGGAGCCTGATTCTCAGAATTCAGCCTCGGGGAAAAAATGATGGATGTTCTGCTCACATTCACAGGATTTCATGATCCCTATTTCAAAGGGCTGGTTGACCAGGAGGAACAGCCTGGACCTATCCTTTCCCTGCTGAGCACACGCTTGTTCGATCATATATTTCTTTTCGACACACCAAGCACCCAATGGGTCACTAGGGAAACGAAGGACATCATTTCAAAGCTCCATCGTGGCAGCAAGGTTCACGTTCTCGAAATCAACCTTGCTGATCCGACGAATTATCAAGAAATATTCAGGGGACTCAGAACCCACCTTCATCGGATCATCGAGGATTTCACTTCAGCCCGTTTCTTCGTTGCCGTCGCTTCGGGAACCCCTCATATGCATGCCTGCT
Source organism: Deltaproteobacteria bacterium CG_4_8_14_3_um_filter_43_13 (assembly GCA_002782605.1). Classification (GTDB taxonomy): domain Bacteria; phylum Desulfobacterota; class UBA8473; order UBA8473; family UBA8473; genus UBA8473. Next base: position 1,731 of record PFIF01000066.1, read on the forward strand.
GGGTTCTCCTTACCGCCTCCGGCGAAATTCCTGCCCGCATTCTCCATGTGCGACCCCCGCATTTCGTGACGAAGGAACACCCGCTCGTGAACGAGGTGGATTTGTCCTCTCGGGAGTTCCCTACCGTTAGGTTCCTGGAGGGGCCGATCACGGTTGAGGAAAGCGAAATCGATGTCGACTCCGTCAGGGTACAACTCGGCATTGTGGGGGATCACTCCGCGATACAGCGTTCACTCGAGATGGGTGCGATGCTGGCCCCATCACATGCCCCGATCCTCATTTTGGGGGAGACCGGCACAGGCAAGGAGTTATTCGCCCGGTACATCCACAGATTGAGCGGGAGACCGCGGGAGACCTTCGTTGCCGTTAACTGCGCGGCAATTCCGGAAGACCTTGTTGAAAGCCTGCTGTTTGGTCATAAGAAAGGAGCCTTTACGGGCGCGATCAACGACCAGGTTGGTAAGTTCGACACAGCGGACAGAGGGACCCTCTTTCTGGATGAACTCGGCGAGCTTCCGCTGCCGGCACAGGCCAAGTTATTGAGAGTTCTCCAAGATGGACTGGTGGAGCCAATCGGACAAGCCAAGGCGCACAAAGTTGATGTGCGGATTGTGGGCACGACGAATCGGGATTTGCGTAAGCTGGTAAGACAAGGAAGGTTCCGGGAAGACCTCTTCTACAGGCTTAATGTGGGTGAAATTAAACTTCCCCCGCTACGTGAGAGACGCTCCGACATCCCTAAACTGGCGCTTCACATTCTCGACAGGTTGAATGGTTCGTTGCGCCAACCTAAAAGGCTGTCAGCACAAGCTTTATCTAGACTGCAATCTCATAACTGGGCGGGGAACATTCGCGACCTGGAAAACGTCATCGAGCGATCTGTTCGGCTTTGTCGTCATGATGTTCTGGATGCTGATGACCTCCTGATCACGGAGCCGGTCACTTACGCAGACCCTCTGGATGCGCTTCCCGATCCATATGAAGGTTTCTCTTTGGATGAGTTTCTAGGGAGCGCTCGGAAGCAGATGATTCTCCGGGCACTTGAAGCAGCGAAAGGAAACCAAAGCCAGGCGGCTCGAATGCTTGGGATCACTCCCCAGGCGGTGCATAAGTTTCTGCAGCAAGCGAAGCCAAAGATTTAAACGTGAGTTTAAAATATTTCAACCTGGATTGAAATATAGGATGATTAGAAAAAGAACGGAGAAGGAAATAACTTAAGCCATTACAATGGCTTGCGCTGATACAGTTGTTGTGGCATGGGTATTGCTCTTATTCGGAGACAGAAAGAGAAACTAACAAACCGAAACCAGAAAGGAGCAATCATGTCAACATTTAAGGTTACCGCAATTATCGATGGAGATACTTTCGATGTTTCTCCCCAATGGAAGTGGGACAGCCAGACTGGTACCCGCGTTCGCCCGGCAGGCTATGATGCCCCGGAGTTGCACGCCTACGGAGGCCAAGCCGCTAAGGACAAACTATCGGGACTCATTTATGGGGAACAGGTCGAACTGCGGACGGCTTACAAGGTCGACCGTGGCCGCCTGGTCTGCGAGGTCTATTTTAGAAACAAAAATCTCGCAGACTATTTTCCCGAATATCAATAACAGGCAGGGGTATCAGGAGGAGCGCCTTTGATAGACCATTCGACTGAAGCAGACGCCAGAATCGTCGTTGACGAGTTGCTCCGACAAGCGGGGTGGGACCCGGCCGATAAATCGCAGGTGCTCACCGAGGTTTCGATTCGTGACACATCATGGATGGTTGCCGAACCGGTTGCGCCCTATGGTTTCGAGCCAAGCCGTAAAACTCAAGATGGCGATGATGTGCCGACGGGAAGAGCCGACTATGTGCTCATGAATCGACGCGGCCGTCCCCTCGCTATCATCGAGGCGAAGCGCACCGCCATTGAACCATATGCGGCAAAACAGCAGGCTCTCCCATATGCCAAGAAAATCGGTTCTCCATTCATTTTTTTGACCAATGGCGAGCTTATCTATTTCTGGGACTACGGCAATGATGACGCTCGAATTGTCAATTCGTTCTTTTCCCGGCGTGATCTCGAGCGACTGGTGGAAATGCGGACCACCCTCAAGCCGCTCGCGACGATTGAGATTCCCGATTATTACCTCCGACAGGGAGAGACCCGGCAGGTACGGCCCTACCAGCGGGAAACCATGCAAGCGCTGGATCACGCTGTGGAGCTTGGCAAGCGACGCTTTCTGATCGAGCTACCAACCGGTACGGGTAAGACTGATCTCGTTTCCATCTATCTCAAGCGGCTCATCCAGGCCGGACGAGCCGAGCGGGTCCTGTTCCTGGTCGACAGAGAGCAGCTCGCCAAACAGGCGCTTGAAGCCCTTCAAGACATCTTGACCCAACATGGCAGCTACTGGCTGCGCCCCGGTATGGTTCGACAGGAGCAACAGATCACGGTCTGCCTGCTTCAGACTATGATCAGCCGATATACGGATTTCACCAGTGGGTATTTCGATGTAGTGATCGCCGACGAATGTCACCGTTCCATCTATGGTGCCTGGCAGACTGCGCTTACTCATTTCGATGCACTTCACATCGGGTTGACTGCAACTCCGTCGGCCTATATCGAGAGGAACACTTTTCAGTTTTATCAGTGTCGTGACGGGCAACCGGATTTTGCTTTCCCGATCTTGAAGGCGTTTCAGGAAGGATATTTGTGCCCGTACAAGTTCGCCACAGGCATTACTCAAATTCTCGCCGAAGGTGCTGAGATCGACGATGAAACCTACGACCCGATGGAGTTTGAACGCGAATGGTCAAATGAGGATACCAACAGGAAGATGATGCAGGAGTTCGACCGGCTCGCCTGGGAGAACTACAAAGAGCTTGCCCCAGGCCAAAAAACCGGACCGGGTAAGACCATCATCTTTGCCATAACCAAACACCATGCCGCCCGGCTGGCTCACTACCTTAACGAATTGCACCCAGAACTCAAGGGCCAGTACGCGGAGGTTATTACCAGCGACGTCGCAAACGCCGACGACCTCATCCGCAAGCTCAAGCGCGAGGAGTATCCCCAGGTGGCTGTCAGCGTCGGCATGCTGGATACCGGTTTCGACTGCCGTGAAGTGCTTCACCTGGTCATGTGCCGTCGCGTGCGCAGCCCCATCCTGTACCAACAGATGCGCGGCCGTGGAACACGCACCGCGGATCACATCCAGAAGCAGAAGTTCGTCATTTACGACTTCTTTGGCAATCACAAGTATTTCAACGACAGCGACACTGATATCTTTACCAGCACAGGGCAAGGGCATGTCCCCGGCGGCGAACGCAAACCACCCAGGCCGCCCGGCGATCTCGTTGAGCTTGGTCTCGAAGACGAATGGCTTCATGCCGTCACCTACGTCGAGATAGGGCCGGAGGGTGAGAGGTTCGATAAGCGTAATTACGTCACCAATTGGGAGACGAGCGTTCAATCTGCCGTGAAGGATGACCCAATCTTCCAGAAGGTGCGCCGAGGGGAACTGCTTACGGAAGAAGAGGAAAAGGCGCTGGTTGACCGGCTCAACCGGCCGGAGATGTACTTCAACGAGGAGAACCTTCGCCGGGCCTACCGCCAGCCGGGCGGCAATTTGATCGATTTTATCAAGGCAGCCCTGGGTAGCCTCAAGATCAAACCCCGCGAGGAGGAGTTGACGGAGAACTTTCAGGCTTGGCTGGTAGCGAAATCGATCACACCCCAGCAGGCGCAGTATCTCTCACTCCTCAAGAACCGGGGCATCGCCCGTGGCCGCATTGAACTGGAGGATTTGTTCCAGCCGCCGCTCTCCATTTTGAATGCGGCAGAGCTGGGCGTTGAGCTCTTCGGCGAGAGGGGCCTTAAGGAAATCATTCAGGATTTGAACGAATCAGTTTTTATGAAGAAGGTCGCATAAGGAACAACTATGAATCAGGACTTGCGCAGAAAACTGAATCGAATTACCGACATCCTTTGGGCTGGCGGTGTTACGAACCCGGTTACCTATATCGAACAGATTTCATATCTGATCTACCTCAAGCTGCTCGACGAGGAGGAATCCAGCCGCGAACTTAAAGAGCGGCTCATGGGCAAGCAAGCCAACGGCAACGGCAAATTGCTCTACCCCAAACAGGCAGAGCGTTTCCGCTGGTCCAAGTGGCGTTTCAAGAGCGGTACGGACCTGCGCGACTTCGTGCGCGACCATGTTTTCCCCTATATGGCTTCGCTGGTGAAGGAGGAGCCGCAGATCGCCGAGTACTTTCGCGACGCCGTGCTCGAGGTCGTTGACCCCAACGTGCTCAAGCAGGTGGTGGACGAGATAGACGGCATCGACTTCGCCAAGCTCGGCACCGACGTCAAGGGCGACATCTTCGAGTACATGCTGACCCATCTGGGGCAGTCCGCCCTGAACGGTCAATTCCGCACACCCCGCCAGATCCGAACCATGATGGTCGAGATGGTGGACCCCAACCTCGGCGACACGATCTACGACCCGGCTTGCGGCACTGGCGGCTTCCTCATCGACGCCGTCGAGTACATCCTGGCCAGATACTCGACCGAGCCTCAGGAGGTACCCATCTACGGCGAGGAGTGGCTGGAAAAGCGCGACCAGTCCATCAAGGAGGCCAAGAAACGTTGCAGACCTACCGTAAGGGCCCGGGCGAAAAGGTTCCCAATTGGGAGCTTTTGGAGCGGTCCATCTACGGCATCGATGTCTCTCGCCAGATGATGCGCATCGCCATGATGAACCTGGTGCTGCACGGCATCCGCCAGGCGAACGTCAAGCGCGCCAATACGCTATCCGATATGGGCGGACTGACTGAGGATGACCTCAAACGTCGATACAAGGTAATACTCTCCAATCCACCTTTTGCCGGCGTACTCCCCAAGGAATCTATCCGTAAATATCTCCCCACCAATTCCAAGAAGAGCGAGCTGCTTTTCCTGGGCATTATGATGGAGGCCCTGGCTCCGGGCGGCCAATGCGCCGTGGTGGTGCCCGAGGGGCTGCTTTTCGGTTCGACCTCGGCGCATGTGGAGCTCCGGCGCAAGCTGGTAGAGGATTTTGATTTGCTGGCCGTGGTTTCTCTTCCTGCCGGGGTGTTCAAGCCCTATGCGGGCGTCAAGACCGGAGTTCTGATTTTCAAAAGACCGATTGAAACCACGAAAGACACGAAAAAGAAACATGAAGGTAAGGTATGGTTTTATGAGATAAGGGCGGACGGGTTCGATCCGGACAAGATTTCTGGCGGTGGCCGGCCGGAAACCCCGGAACGCAATGACATCCCGGACCTGCTTTTCCAGTGGGCTGGGTACAAGAAATCGGGCTTCAAGGACCTCCCCGGCGCAGAGGGTGGAACCCTTCTGCCCACTGGAACCGATGAAATACGTTCCTGGTGGACGACAATTAAATCCATCGCGGAGAACGACTATAACCTGGCTGCCGGTCGCTACAAGCCGCAGATTGCCGAAAAGGCACCGGACGACGACCCAACGCAGTTAATCCGGGAGACGCTCGCCATCGAACGCGACATCGCGAATGGTCTGGAAAAGCTGCTTCAGGAAGTGGAGGCAGTCGAATGAGGTGGCCGGAAATTCCACTATCGATATTGTTGGAGGATTCCCAAAACGGCATATGGGGATCGCCACCGAGGGAAGATGGCAGCGATCTTCCTGTTCTCCGGTCAACGAATATTCACAACGCCGCCTTGGTTTTAAATGACGTAGCGTTTAGATCTGTGCCTGAGAAATCCGCGAAACGCTATAAACTCCTTGACGGTGACATTATAGTAACCACCTCGTCGGGAAGCAGGCACCTAATCGGGAAGAACGCTTTGTTCCAACAGCCCGAAGATGGCCAGCGCTATCTGTTTTCAAATTTCACGCTTCGGCTTAGACCAAGGCGCGATGTGATTAGCCCCAGGTATTTGCACCTTTATCTCAATTCTTCAAAGGCCAAAGCCGAGCTACTCCGGCTTCAGAATACCACATCAGGACTTCGTAACCTCCCCATTCCTCTTTATCTGGCCCAAGCAGTGCCTCTCCCCCCTCTCTCAGAGCAACAGCGCATCGTCGAGATACTCGATCAGGCGGATGCGCTGCGCAAGAAGCGCGCCGAGGCCGACGCCAAGGCCGCCCGCATCCTCCCCGCGCTCTTTTACAAAATGTTCGGCGACCCGGCCACTAATCCCAAAGGGTGGCCGGTCAAACAGCTCGGAGACCCTCAAGTGACAACGATTAACCCAAGGTTCTCGTCTGCAGGTGTCTCAGCCAACACGCAGTTCTCCTTTTTGCCTATGGCGGATGTTGACGAGGTATGGGGTCGTACCATTGGCAGGCAAGTGCGTTCTTATTCTGATGTCATGAGAGGGTTTACGCCATTCCAAGACAGCGATGTGCTGTTCGCAAAGATAACTCCCTGCATGCAAAATGGAAAGGCGGCAATTGCGAGGAACTTGGTCAATGGTCACGGTTTCGGTTCCACGGAATTCCATATTTTGCGATCAGGCCCTCTCGCCACACCGGAATGGCTATATGCTCTTGTTAGGCTACTGTGGTTTAAGAAACAAGCGGAAGCAAGTTTTACAGGGACTGTTGGTCAGCAGCGGGTTCCGGCAGACTTTCTTGCACGTTACACGATTGGTTGTCCACCGATTGGACTCCAACGGAGATTTGCAAAGGCCTTGGTACGACTCCAGGAATGGGTAGATCAAACAGACCAAAGCAGGAAAAGTTTGGAAAACCTTTTCTCTGTTCTCCTCTACCGCGCCTTTACCGGCGACCTCACGGCCAAGTGGCGCGAGGCGCACATGAAGGAATTACTAGAAGAGATGGAACAGCAGGCGAAGGCATTGAATCTGAGGGTTGAGCCATGAAGTTCTGCTATTTCGATGAAAGCGGAATGGGTGAGGAACCCTATCTCGTGGTAGCGGGGATTATCGTTGATGCAACTCGAATGCATGTCACGAAGGATGCCTGGGCGGAATTTCTCGCCTATCTCTCGAAAAGCGCCGGCAGACAAGTGGATGAGTTCCATTCTCGTGAATTCTACCGAGGCAATGGAGCTTGGCGGGGGACAGACGGAGCCAAGCGGGCGCGAATAGTTGAGGCAATTCTTGTTTGGGTCGAAAACAGGAAACATAAGTGCGTATTCAGTGGGATAGACAAGGGTGAGTACAAGAAGAAATTGAAAGACGATGAGCGACTCATGCAGTTCAAGTCCATGTGGTGTGCCGCCGCCATGCACTGCACGCTTCAGGTCCAGAAGCAGCACCAACGTGAAGAAAAGACCAAGGGTCACAGCGTGTTGATCTTTGACCGGGAAGTCTCGAAAGAAACTAACCTCAATCTGTTAATCCATAAGTCCCCTGAATGGATAGACTCATTTTACGGTAGGGGTAAGAAGCAGACCGCTCTGGACCAGGTTGTGGATGTTCCGTTTTTTGCGGATTCCAAGCACATCCTTTTGGCCCAGGTCGCGGATTTGTTTGCCTACATATTAAGGACTTCAGCCGAAATCGAGGATGGGATACTGAAAGAGAAATACAAGGACGAGGCAGAAAAGATGCGGGATTGGTCAGGGAGAATTGCGAAAATCGCACTCCCGCGTTCGAGTCGTTATCCCGCAAAGGGGCGATGCCAGGCCGCGCAACTGTTCTGGGACCTCGCTCCATTGCCCTTAAGGGAATTGGGATAGGGGGATGACATGCTGACCGCTCTACGAATTGGAAACTTCAAGGCATTTGCCGAAGCGCAGAGGATTCCCATCCGTCCCTTGACCCTGATCTACGGCACCAACAGTTCCGGGAAATCAAGTGTGCTGCACAGCCTAGTTCTCGCCCGCCATGCACAAGAGACGGGTGACCTGGATGTTCATCGCACCAACGTGGGCGGCGAGTCGGTAGACTTGGGTGGATTCCGCCAGTATGTCCACAGACGTGAGGCTAATCGTCGGGTCGAGTGGGCCATGGACCTGGACACGAGTTCGTTTAAGGACCGGCTCGCGGAACTTTTCGCGCCAGTGAAGCGGGTAACGATGCTTCTGAACCTGGGCATCGGCCTGGATGATCAAGACCGCCCCCTCCCGGAGGCAACCCCTGAAATCCACACTTATGAACTTCTTGCCGATGGTCCTTCTTTGTGAATATGCGGTAACACCGGATGTCTTTGATACACGCTTTTACCCTCACGAAGAAGTTGGAACCGCCCGTCTGGAATATCTGAAGGACGTATTCCTTGAAGAGGCTTTGCTTCGCAACCTGCGTCACGGCGAATGGCTGGCTGTCTTCAGAAATCATGGCCGCCCCTGGCATCGGCGTGGAACGGAACTGCTGAAAAAAATGGTCAAGCAGAACCGTCTTCGCAAAGCGGCTGCCGCACTTTTTGTTTCCCCGGTAAGTGACGTGGACTGGTGTCGTGAAGCTTTGGCCTCTCACCAAATTGATCCCATGACCGGCGTCATCTCTACATCCCAAGTGGTCGACGAAGTCGGCGGAGACCCAATATTAGGCCGACTTGAGCGCCTTAGTAGTTCTCAATGTTGGACATCTCGAAGCACATCGGTGCGTATGACAAGATGCCATAGTGAATACGAAGCCCAACTTCGGCTGATCATGCATTGTGCCAACTCATTTATGTTTATCGATCCTCACCTTGATCCGACTCAGCAGAGATATTTTGATGTTCTTCCAATATTGCTTTTAGCTCAAGGTCGCTGTCCTACACCCCTCATCGAAGTCCATCGCGTCGTGTATGTCGGTTCAGGTCAAAACCGTAAACTCATAAATCCCACGGAATGGGAGACACGCTATCGAAATGTGTGGGGGAACGAACTTATTAATGCTGGCTTAAAGGTCGAGATATTTATTTGGGACGACCATCATGACCGTTATCTGATTTCCGATCTTATTGGGATTGGGATGGGGAACGGTTTTGACACGATTATCAACCCCAATGAAATAACTACCTGGAGTCGCTTGGGCCGCACCACGCGGGATGATATCCAAAGAGAGTTCGATCCAGCCTGCAATCGGCATGTATTGAGACACCGTTTCACCGTTCCATGAGGGCAACAGCCCCTAAAGATTTGACCCTATCTACTGCTCGGCGCACCGCACTGTTTCAGAAAATCGTCCATATCCCCTTCTTTTCGTATCCCTAAACGGGTGAGGGCGAAGTCGTACCTGACCGGGTCATCAGGAGAGATTGTCCTGAAGGCAGCGGTTATCTCAGAGGCAGTGCGTATGTCCGCCTGTTTCCGCCTTGTTAACTTCAGTGCAAGGCAGATCCTGTGCATGTGGGTATCAAGGGGAATAATGAGTTTTGAAGCAGGCACCACATCCCATCCCCCCGGGTCTACTTCATCCTCCCTCACCATCCAGCGCAGGAAAAGGTTCAGCCGTTTGCATGCACTGCCCTTCGTTGGAGAGGGTAAGAGGCTGTTAGACCTGCCGTTGTGCTCAGCGGTCAATTCCTTAGCAAAGGCTGAAATAGCTTGCAGGATTGTACTGTCACGATCATTCATGCCGGCAGTAAAACACGCATGAAGAGAACCATACCGTTCGATAACGCCTTTGATCCCCAAAAGCATCGATACAAGATCCTCTCCCGTGGTAAACCGATGTTTGAATCCTGAAAAGTCAGGAAGAAGCGCCTCCCTTGAGGCCTGGTTCAGAAAGATATATGGAGATGGCTGCATCCGCTCCAGCACTAAGGAGACACTTTTCAGTATCTGTTGAACCCTTCCATAGGCAAGGGAGGAGGCAACGAGACCAACTATCTCACGGTCTCTAATATCTTCGTAATAGTATAAGAACTCCAGGGGGTCCGGATGGACGAACTCTCGTCGGTTGTATCTGGCATAAAGCTCATCAAGGACTCTTTTTTTAAGCATTGGCAAGATTTAACACTATATGTATACCCGTACCTCCATCGATTTATTCCGTACTACAGCATCATTATTTATATGGTTTTGTCAATTTTTTCACGGCCAACGACCGAGTTCAGCGGTGCGCCAATTTCGGCGCATCCGCTGGTAACGAATTGTTAGGCCATTCTTCTACCCACCATTACGTATTATTTCAGGTTCAAAGCGACGTCTCTTCCAAAACGAATACAATTGTCTACTGATTCAATGTTTGGATTCCATTTCTCTCGTATTCCATCATTCAATAGTTGGAATCCACCTTCTTTGAGTTTATCCGATATAACCTTTACAGCCTCGCCGCTCCAACCATAACAGCCGAATGCCGCAGCTTTTTTATTCTGAAATCTTAAGCCCTTAATTTCTTCCAAAATAGCGGCAACAGCGGAAAGAACGCCCTTATTCACGGTGGGTGATCCGATCAGAATCGCTTTGGACTTAAAGATTTCCGTAATCACATCGTTTTTATCTGATCTGGCTATATTAAACAACTTTACGGCAACGGTTTGATCAGCTTCCATAATTCCTTTTGCTATAGCTTCTGCCATTTGTCGCGTTCCGTCCCACATGCTATCGTAGGCAACCGTAATCTGATTTTCAGCATAGGCGTTTGCCCATTGAAGATATTGGTTAACGATCTGCAGCGGGTCTTTTCTCCATATTACGCCATGACTAGGACAGATCATGTTAACCGGCACATTCAATGCGACAACTTCCTTAATTTTCCTATCAACCAGAGCGCTGAACGGTGTCAGGATGTTGGCATAGTACTTAATGGCTTCCTGAAACAACTCTGCTTGATCCACCAAATCGTTATACATAAGTTCCGACGCTATATGCTGACCGAAGGCGTCATTACTGAAGAGGATATTATCGTTGGTCAGGTAACACATCATACTATCCGGCCAGTGCAGCATCTGAGCCTCAACAAATATCAGCTCTTTTGATCCGAGACTGAGTTTATCGCCCGTCTTCACAACCTGAAAATTCCAGTCCTGATGGTAATGACCTTTCAGAGAATTTACCCCGTTGGATGTGCAGTATATTGGCACATCGGGAATATGGCGCATCAGTTCAGGCAATGCGCCGCTGTGGTCTGATTCCGCATGATTGGCGATGACAAAATCAATTTTTTCCAGGGGGATTTCTTTTTTCAGGTTTACCACAAATTCACTCGAAAACTTTCCCCACACAGTATCAATCAAGACTACCTTTTCATCTTTAACCAGATAGGAATTATAGCTTGAGCCCCGATGTGTCGAGTATTCCTCCCCGTGAAATTTTCTTAATTCCCAGTCAACCTTGCCGACCCATACAATATTTTCTTTAATTTTAAACGCCATCATGTTCTCCTATTCAACTTAAAGCATTCCATTGCTATATCTTCTGTATGAATTTTCCTTTCTATACCACCCAACTTAAAATTTATATCTATAAAAATAATAGGAACATAGTAATGCAATTTAGATTTTATATATCAGAGGGCAAAAGGTGCTAAAGGAAGGAAGTTGAGGAAGGCTAAACGGCTGACTCTCACAGATATTCTTTTAAATCCCCTAAACTTACCACACCCTCTCTAATGATTTTGATAGGTGTGCAGGTGGCATCTATGACAGTTGATCCCAGGGGGTTTTTGGTTTTTCCGCCATCAAGTATCAAATCAACCCTATTCCCCAGGCTTTTGTAGACTTCAAGGGCAGTGGTACAGCCCTTTTGACCGGAAATATTTGCACTGGTAGCAGTTATAGGAATATCTGCTTGTTTAACTAACTCCTGTGCTATTGGATTGTTTGATATTCTAATGCCTATCTTTCCTCTATTCCCTGTAAGCAGAGAGGGTAATTTTGGGGATGCCTCGAAGATAATTGTTAACCCCCCTGGCCAAAATTTCTTAATCAGGTTCTCTGCCTTTTCAGGCACATTAGATACAAATTCAGATAAACCCTCTTTTTTATTAATCAATATTGGTATGGGGTTTTCATAGCTCCTACCTTTGATATTAAAGACCTTTCTGATGGCATTTTCATTAAGTGCATTTACCCCCAGACCATAGAGGGTTTCCGTAGGAAAGACTACCACACCTTCTTTATTGATTAGGAAAGCAGCTTCCGAAATAATTAACGGATCAGGAACTATTGGGTCAACTTTAATAACTTTTGTCATTACTCCTCTGTTGGTTAAGGTTTTGAGGTCAGACCCGTAGTCCGCCAGAGGCGGATAACCCAAATGTCGGGTCAGACCCCACCAAATCCCGCATTTGATACGGGGCTGACTTCTCAAGTTTGTTGCGAAGCAACCAACTTGAACCCACATATTCATATCAGGATATTCCTCCTCTATCAAGACAAAAAGAACATACGACTACGAACCCCTTGCTCCTGTGAACTGTTACTTGTCAGCAATCACAGCAACAAAGAGATGACAATGATCAATCCGTTAAAGTAAATACAGCATTCGCACATAGTTTCCATATTGGTCCAGATGCACCCAATCCTGAGTTCTTTTGATAATACCCAACAGCCTGATAAAAATTGGAGATGTAGCAAGAGATGCAAAGGCAAAGCAGGATAGAAGCCCTGAAATGACCAAAATGAGCTTTCGCCTTTTCTCGATCCGATGTCATTCCGTCCTCGGTTTATATCCGATATGGAGATAGGTAAGCCCCAGGGTGAGAGAATGCATTTCCACATCCACGAGTCCTGCGTGCTCCATCAGGCGTGCAAAGTCATGGGCTGTGGGAAAATTCATAATGGAATCCCCCAGGTAATAATAGGCATTGGGGTTGGAGGAAAAGGCACGGGCTAAGACAGGAAGGATTTTCCTCAGATAGATGCGATAGACCCCATTAAAAAATCGGGTCTTTGGAGAGGTCATTTCCAAAACCAGAACCTGTCCGCCGGGAACCACCACTCGCATCATCTCCTTCAGGGTACGGGTTTTATCCGGGATATTTCGTATACCGAAAGCTATGCCAGCCGCATCAAAGCTGTTAGATGGAGAAGGAATATGCAGTGCATCTCCTGTCAGCGTTTTTATCCTTGGCAAAAGTTTTTTTCTTGCAATCTTTTTTTTTCCTGAGTCCATCATTTCCTGGACGAAATCCAATCCCACCACCTGAATGTCCCGATAGCGCAGCGCTGCCTCAATGGCCAGATCACACGTGCCTGTTGCCACATCCAAAAAACGGTACGTCTTAAAAAATCGCATTTTCTTTACGGCAAATCGTCGCCAGGCTATATCTCGACGCAGACTTAGAAAATGATTCAGGAAGTCATATTTTCCGGTGATTGTGGAGAATATCTCTTTCACCATGCCTATTCGCTGGGTATCGGTCACCTGATTTACTGTTGGGTATTTTTTCTCTATAATCTTTGCCATTGGCAGGCACTCTTTTCCAAAAGGTCAAATGATTCGTAAAGGACAATCCCGATCCCTGAGATGCCTATTATCCGTTAAAAGATGGTTCAGGTGCCTGTAGGTTTGCGGAATCTCGGTGAACATTTTCTGGATGGGTTGACTTATGAAATAGTTCTCAGTCAACATCTATAAGTGATTGGTGTGTAGAAAACACGATGGGTCTTCTGCCAGGTAGTCCCCATGATAGGCTAAGGCGCGCCCCCGGCACCCACCGCATATCGTTCGATACTTGCACTCCCCACACTTCCCCTTTAGTGTATTATCCCGCTTTCTCAAATTGACAAATACCTCACTTTCTCGCCAGATCTTCTGGAAAGATGTCTCTCTCACGTTACCCGCGTTTATCTCTACGAAGGGGCATGGCCATACATCGCCGTTGGCTTTGATGTAGACAAACCCCCGGCCCGCAGCACAACCGTGGAATACCTGCTTGGCTAGCCTGAGCCAAGCGCCATCGGATTTGCCGCGCTGCTCCATCAAGTAAGGCCAGTATTGAGGGCCGGCTACTGGTTCGATAATGGTGCTAACATCTTTCTGCTTGCGGGCCAGAGATTTCAGTAATCTCTCGTTTTCATTGAGATTGAGTGTGGCTTCTTCAATGGCGCTTCCTCGGCCCACTGGCACCAACTGATACATCAGCATAATCCCCGCTCCCTCTCCATCGGCCAGCTCGATCAACTCGTCCAGACTGGAGAAATTATACTCCATGGCGGTAACATTTATCTGCAAAAGGATGCCAGCTTTCTTCAGTGCTTGTATGCCTCGCATAGCCAGGTCAAACGCATTATCGTTTCTGCGGATGTAATTGTGAATCGCGCTCTGTGAGGAATCGAGGCTGACTGCCGCCCCAGCAACTCCAGCCTCTTTGAGCTTGAAGGCGACTTCTTCAGTTATCAGTGTGCCATTGGTGGCGATTACATTGGTCAAGCCAGCCTTTCTAGAATGGTGCAATAGTTCGAGCAGGTCGGGGCGCACCAGAGGCTCGCCGCCAGTATATACCAGCATTCGGAATTCATCCACCCCTGCGAGGTCGTCAATGAATCTCTTAGCCTCATCGGTTGTCAGTTCGTCTTTTGCCGGTTTGCTGCTCGCAACGTGGCAATGTATGCAGCGCAGATTACAGGCAGCCGTCACCTCCCATGCCGGATGTGCTGGGAAGCCAATGCAGCCCATACCGATGGATCCCGCAGCTATAGGTAGGGATTTAAAACTGTGCCTGAGGAGCCAGTTGGGAAACTTATTCCACCCCACCAGATTCTTGAAATAGAGCACGCTTGTCAATTGCTTCGCGATTAAAGTCGGAGGCCAGAATATTGATTTCAGCGGCCAAGTGAAAAATGAGGATTTTTGCATCTTGGTTAAACACTCCCCAGCCAGATAGCCAAAGTGTAAGCTAGTGAACTACCCAGATTGACAACTATAGTGAGTCCGCAAATCAACTCCAGCCGCTTTCTATAGAGATAGTTCTTTTTGAACATCAAAACGGCCAGTATCAAACCGATCAAGAAAACCGGAAGGTAGAAGAGGAATGTCACCGCAGGCAATCCCTGGCTCACTGCCAAACCGAATGCAATCCAGGCAATAACTGTCATCCCTATGTAAAGAAAAGCACTGGTGTTTTTCCCCAGTCTTATGACTAAATTTCTCTTTCCCTCGATCAGATCAGCGGGGTAGTCCGGGAATTCGTTTATGAGGATGACATTGAAGATAGTGCAGCCAATGGGTATGGAAATCCAGTGCACGATATTGTCTATCGTGCCGGCTTGCAAATAGAAGGCAGCAGCCACGGGAAGCCATCCGTAGCAGAATCCTATCAGCAATTCCCCAATGCCTCTTTTCACCCAACGCAGCGGCGGGGTGGAATAGAAGAAGCCGGCAATCATGCCAATGACTCCTAGAGGAATAGTCCATGGCCCAGTTTTGTAATAGAACTGAAGAATAAGCCCAATCACTCCGGCCAGGACTATCGCGATGTAGCTGGCGGTTTTAGCCTGTTTGTGCGGCAGCAGGTTCTTTACTATAACCTGAGTGCCACCGGAGAAGGCGTTCCTCTCCATTTCGGCAGAGAGCTTATCCACTTTGAGGTCGTGATATTCCCCGCCATAATAGGTGGAAAGCATGATTAGAATGACGGCCAAAGTACCCCAGATAAAGACAGGCCAGTTTATTGTCCCGTATGTATGCCAGGCTAAAACTGTGCCTAGAATGAACGGCAGGACACCCACCAGATGGAATGGTGGTCGGGATAATTGAATCCACCCTTTGATGGTTTCACCTTTTGACTTAGTATCTCTCGCTGGTATTTGTGCGGACATTTTGGGATTCACCTCCGTGATTTCTGAAACACCTTTCGACTCCGGTCTATTTTACAACAATGGCTATCGTTTTCTAATCCTCTTTTAAAAAGCTCAACAATCTTCTGAATCCACTTATTGGATTCCTCCGCAGAAGCGCCGTGCAACCTCAGCGAATGGTCAAGAAACTGCAAATGGTGAGCCTGCAAAAACCTATCCAGCACGCATTCCAGCACAAACGCAGTTGTTTTTGGGTCAAGGTTCGGCCGTATGTCCCCCCGTCGGATGCCATCCTCAATAAGAGATTCAATAAACTTTAGGGATTCCCTGTGAAGTTCCTTCAGTATCTCGTCTTT
>PFIF01000035.1:0-5128 GCA_002782605.1 Deltaproteobacteria bacterium CG_4_8_14_3_um_filter_43_13
TTGAAAACCTTTGCCCCGATGTAGTTCTTCAGAATGTTTTCTGTGAGTTTCCCTATCCGATCAATTGGGTTCGAGATCTCCCTGGTTCCTTTAAACACCTTACTTCTCCAGATATTGACAGCTTCGTCATAAGCTGCATGCCAAATTTCTTCCTTACTCTTAAATTGGCCGTAAATTCCACCTTTTGTCAAACCTGTTGCCTGAACGATATCTTGCATAGATGTATTGTAGTATCCCTTTTCCGAAAAAAGCCGTAGCGACTTTTCTACGATACTTTTTCTCGTTAGCTTTCCCTTTTCTCTTTTCATAATAGATGTATGCCTTTGATTAATTATACCAACCAGTTGGTTTTTTATAATATGATAATAAATAAAAGTTATTTGATTTGTCAATATCTTTTTTCAAAAATATTCCTTGAAAATACTTAGTGTCTCTGGTAGGCTAACGAAACTACCCAGGCACAAAGGCACAGAGTACCAAAGGCACAAAGAATAGTTCAGTTACCATTTATCAGTTACCAGTTATCGGTTAATTATTAACTGTAAAACTGTTAACCGTAAACCGTATTTTTAGTGCCTTTGCCACTTTGTGACTGAGTAGTTACGATTACATAAAAAACCATAAAGGGGGGATATGTATAGATGAATTCTAACGTAAAAAAGCTTTTGGATTTAAGGGAGCGCAAGGGCAGAATCCTTCAGATGGGAGGTTCAAAGAGCGTAGAGAAACAGCATGAGCGCAGTAAACTGACAGCCAGAGAAAGGATTGACCTCCTGTTCGATGCCGGCACATTCATGGAGGTTGATGCACTGGTAAAGCACAGGTGTACCCTTTTTGGCATGGAAGGTAAGGAACTCCCTGCAGACGCAGTAGTTACCGGAAGCGGAAAGATAAACGGGAATAATGCCTTCGTTGCAGCCGAGGACTTTACCGTTATGGCAGGGACATTTGGGGAGATGCATGGTAAGAAGATATGTAAAGTCATTGACGCAGCGGCAAAATGCGGTTCCCCTTTTATCCAGATAATCGACTCAGGGGGAGCAAGGTTACAGGAAGGACAGGACTCCAGCGAGATATATGCTCAGTTGTTTAGAAGGCATACTCTATACTCAGGTGTAATTCCTCAGATCACCCTCTTATTGGGCAGTTGTGGAGGAGGAGCTGCATATGGTCCCGCGTTAAGCGATTTTATCATTATGGTGGACGGTATCAGTCGCATGTACATGGGCGGCCCTGCCTTTGTAAAGACGATGCTGGGAGAAAACAAGACAGAGGAGGAGTTGGGCGGAGCAAAACTTCACAGTGAGATAACAGGGCTATGCGATTTTGTTGCGAAGGATGACAGAGAGGCGATTGGAATAGTCAAGGAGCTTTTGAGTCTGCTCCCTTCGAACAATCGGGAGAAACCGCCGATTGTAAAGACAGAGGATGACCCGGGTCGCCTCAATAAAGGTATAATAGACATCCTGCCGGAGGATTCCAGAGTCCCCTTTGATATGTACAGGATAATTCGGGAGATTGTTGATAACGGGTACTTTCTGGAATACAAAGCCAGGTTTGCAAAGAATATGATAACGTGTTTTGCAAGGCTCAACGGCCAGCCCGTCGGTATCCTGGCCAATAACTCCATGGTTATGGGAGGCGTGATAGATGTCGGCGCTGCAAACAAACATGCCCGTTTTGTGAGGATCTGTGATGCCTATAATATCCCCATAATCCATATACAGGATTCGCCAGCGGTGATGATTGGGCAAAACGAGGAGAAGCGGGGCATAATAAAACACGGATCCAAGATGCTCCATGCCGTTACCGAGGCTTCAGTACCCAAGGTAACCCTTGTCATCAGGCATTCCTATGCTGGGGCACAACTATGCATGTGCAATGTACCTCTGGGGGCTGATTTTGTCTTCGCCTGGCCCACGGCTGAAATAACCCTTGTTGGGCCGGAGACAGCGGCGAGTATCCTCTTTGCCAAGGAGATTGCCGGGGCAGAGAACCCCAAGGAAGTGGAAGAGAAACGGATAAAGGAATACAGGGATGTCTGGGTCAACCCATATATGGCAGCCGAGAGAGGATACATCGATGATGTCATAGAGCCTGAGTCAACCAGGGCTGTGCTGATAAATGCACTTAACTTGCTGAAAGACAAGGTAGATGAGAAGCCATGGAAGAAACACGGGATTATCCAATTGTGATTAATTAGTTCACACTGAAAAATAGGACTTTTAATAGTATTTTGTCGTTCTGAACTTTACGAAGCCTGCATTTTAACCGACAAGGACCTGCCAGGATTTTCGTCCGACTCCGGGGAGAGATTCTTCTGGCTGGTTGAAAGAATTGTTCGGAGGGAAGGGGTTGGGGAGAAAGGATGAGAAGCCTCCTGAGGACCATTGGAAGCATAGAGATCCTGAGACGGAAACCAAGCTGCTTGACGCGTATTATAAATTCAAGGGATGGAATAATGAAGGCATTCCTACCAAAGAGACGCTGGACAAACTGGGCTTGGACTACGTGAGCGAAGACTTCCTGCAGAGGGGGAGGATGCAGGATTTGGATGGAAATTCCGAAGGGTGAAAGATTCTCCGACCTCAGCTTAGAACAGGCTGCCGAAGTCGGGGCTGAGGTGCTGGCTACTGCCTGCCCATATTGCATCACCAATTTTGAGGACAGCAGGTTAAACCGGGAGGATAGTAAGGCCATAGAGATTAAGGACATCACAGAGATTCTCCAGGAAGTGATTTAGAGGATGAAAAAGCTAAACAGGCAAGAAGCGATTGGTGCATGGATATGAAAGGTGTAGCACCGAACATAGTCTGCGATCGCTTTTCGGACGAGGGATGGGTCAGGACCTCAGTTCATGTGCCGTGCGAGATGCAGCTTACAATCTATGTAAATCGCCAGGAACTGGTCACCATCCTCTGCACTCCAACCAGGCTGAATTGCCTTGTCCTCGGATTCCTGTACACAGCCGGAATCATCTCAGGCATCGGCGACGTGGCGAGTATGCGGGTGTGTGAGGAGGAATCGCTGGCCGATGTGACGCTGAGCAACCCCGAGTATAAATTGCCAACGAAGCGGACACTCATCTCTGGCTGCGGTGGCGGTGTGGCTTTCAAAACTCAGGGACAGAGGGTTGATTCGGGTCTTGTTGTTACACCAACGGAAGTGCTGTCACTGATGAAGCAGTTCTTAGAGCAGATGGAGCTGTATCGGCTTAGTGGCGGCGTGCACGCCTCAGCTCTGTCCGATACCAGGAACCTGCTAATCGTGGCTGAGGATATCGGACGACATAACACCTTTGACAAGATACAGGGCGAATGTCTATTGAGGGGACTATCAAGCAGAGATCGACTGCTACTGAGCACCGGTCGCGTTTCGTCCGAGATGTTGCTCAAAGCGGCAGAGATGCAGGTCCCGGTTGTTGTTTCGCGGACCTCGCCGACGGAGCGCGCCATTTCGCTTGCTCGTGATCTGGGCATTGCCCTGGTTGGCTATGCGCGTGGCAGCCGCCTGTCGGTGTATTCCTACCCGGAGCGACTTGGTCGCTCACCATATGAAGACAGCTAACCCTGCCAAACCGGACAGTACGGACGCATCAAACCTGATGAGGTGATAGAAAGTGGAAAAAGAACAAATTGAACAGCTTTGTAAAAGTTTTGCAGACAGTAATTTTGGAGATGTTATGGTTGTCGGTGGAGGGATCAGCGGTATTCAAGCCTCTCTTGATCTTGCCGCTGCGGAATGTAGAAAAACAATAGAACACATAGGGCTTAACCCAGAAAGGTTAAGTATCAAATTTATGTTTTAACAATACGCTCAGGGGCATAAGGAGGTATAAGATGGATTTTAGTTTTACCAAGGAACAGGAAAGGCTCAGACAGGAAGTTCGGGACTTTCTTGAGACAAAGGTAACAGATGGAGAATTTCAGGTCAAGAGCAATGGTTGGGTCGAAAGCCATTCGCAGAAATTTTCCAAAGACATGTCCAGGAGAGGCTGGATAGGGATGACATGGCCTAAAGAATACGGAGGTCATAACCAAAGCTATATAGACCGGGCGATAGTTATGGAGGAGATGCTGACATATCAGGCTCCCATTGGTTTTCACTTCCTGGCTGATAGACAGGTTGGCCCTGCCATAATCCATTTTGGGAATGATGAACAGAAGAAAACCTATCTGCCAAAGATAATAAATGCAGACATATCTATAGCCATCGGTTTGAGTGAGCCAAATGCAGGCTCGGACCTCGTATCGGTAAAGACTACCGCAATGGAACAGGGGGATTTTTATATAATAAACGGTCAAAAAGTCTGGACCACTGGTGGCCACAGGGCTGATTATATCTGGTGTCTGGTAAGGACAGACCTGAATGCCCCGAAACACAAGGCATTGAGTGAGTTTATCGTAGATGTGAAGACTCCGGGTATAACTGTACGCCCTATCATAAACATGGCAGGGGTTCACTCATTCAATGAGATATTCTTTGAGGACGTTAAAGTGCCTAAAGAGAATCTTGTTGGTCCAAAAAATCGTGGATTTTATCAGCTTATGGCACAGGTGGACTATGAGAGGGCAGGACTTGAACGCCTCATGCAGAACTACCCGCTGTTTAAAAACCTTGTGGAATATGCAAAGAAGGAAAAGAGAAACGGTAATCCTCTGTCAAAGGACCCCTTTATAAGAAACAAGCTGGCTGAGCTGGAGGTTGAATACCAGGTTGGGAGGCTCTTTTGTTACCAGGTTGCATGGACACTGTCGCAGGGGCGTATCCCCAATTATGAGGCGGCCTTGTGTAAGGCATTTTGTACCCAGTTTGAACAGCGTCTGAGCGATGCTGCAACAAGGGTTCTAGGACTTTATGGCCAGCTCATGCCTGGTTCTAAATATGCTCCCATGGATGGGGATGCAGCAGATTCATATCTGTGGAGTGTTTCCTATACCATACAGGGTGGAACCTTAGAGGTTCTGAAAAACATCGTGGCGACCAGAGGGCTTGGACTGCCCGTAGCAAAATCTTAAGTTCTGACGTAACTACTCAGGTAGGCACAAAGGCACAGAGCACCAAAGGCACAAAGTTAGGAAAAAACAACGAAACGACCCTGCTCCGCTCTGCTTTGTGCCTATGTGCC
>PFIF01000035.1:5186-8453 GCA_002782605.1 Deltaproteobacteria bacterium CG_4_8_14_3_um_filter_43_13
GGAACATGGCCCGGAACTTTCTGACCAAAGAGTGTCCCAAATCCTTTGTAAAAGAGATGAACAATGATGAGAGGGGCTATTCTCCTCTCCTGTGGAGGAAGATGGCGGAGTTGGGATGGATGGGATTTGTCTTTCCTGAAAAATATGGGGGTATGGAAGGAAGCTTTTTAGACTTAACCGTCCTTATGGAAGAGATGGGCAGGGCATGTTTACCCGGACCCTTCTTCTCAACGGTTATCCTTGGGGGGATAAGCCTTTTGGAAGGGGGGAATGAGAAACAAAAAGAGAGGTTCCTCCCCAAAATAGCCAAAGGAGAGATAATATTGACCCTTGCCGTTACAGAGGTCTCAGGGAATTATGAACCTGAGGGCATAGAAACCAGGTCTGTTAAGACAGAGGAAGGGTATACCATAGATGGCACCAAACTATTTGTACCCGATGCCCACATAGCCGATTATATTCTCGTTGCTGCGAGGACCGAAGAGGGTAAGGGCAATAATGGTATTGCCCTTTTCATCATAGATACCAAAAGCCCTGGCATCACTGTTACTCCCCTGAAAACAATCTCAGGAGACAAGCAGTGTGAAGTAAGATTCGAAGGGGTAAAAATAAAAGAAGATGCCCTGATTGGGGGACTGAATAATGGATGGTCTATTATTCAGAAGGTCTGGCCCAAGATAGTGGTGGCCAGGTGTGCCGAGATGGTTGGCGGTGCGCAGGAGGCACTGGGGATGACTATAAATTATGCAAAAGAAAGGGAACAGTTCGGGAGCCCCATAGGAACCCTTCAGGCGGTTCAGCACTACTGTGCGGATATGGTTGCTGACGTTGACGGATGCCGTTACATAACATATCAGGCTGCCTGGATGCTCAGTTGCGGGCTTTCCTGTGACAAAGAGGTAGCAATGGCAAAGGCCTGGTGTAGTGATGCCTTCAGAAGGGTTACTGCCAAAGGTCACCAGATTCATGGGGCCATTGGATTTACTGAGGAACACGACTTACATCTCTACTATAAAAAAGCCAAGACTTGGGAACTCTTCTACGGAGACAGTAATTTTCATCGGGAAATAGTTGCACAGCAGATGGGGCTGTGAGGCTCTTTCCAGACAAAGAACCCCGTGCTTCCGCACGGGGTTTCCTGCTTTTTTACCCCTCTATCTCGGCTCCTTGCCAAATATGTTTACAAGCACAACAGTTCCCAGACCGCCAAGGTTATGAGTACAGCCTATTTGAGCATCTTTTACCTGTCTCTCCCCTGCCTCTCCCCTCAAATGCCACCAGAGTTCACAGATTTGTGCAACACCTGTAGCACCTATGGGATGCCCCTTTGCCTTAAGACCCCCGCTGGGATTGCATGGCTTGGTACCATTAAGCGTTGGGTGCCCCTCTTCTATCCATTTGCCGCCTTCGCCCTTCTTACAGAAGCCCATGTCCTCATAGGTTAGTAGCTCCGTAATGGTAAAGCAGTCATGGAGTTCAGCCAGGTCAATATCATCAGGACCAATGCCCGCCATTTCATACGCCACCTTAGCAGCTTCCTGTGTTGCGGGAAACTCTATGAAGTTCTTCTTCCACGGCAGGAATAGAGGGTCGGTCGCCAACCCGGTTCCCAGGAAATAGAGAGGCTGATCCGTATACTCCTTCGCCCTATCCTGCCTTGCCAGAAGGATAGCCGCCGCTCCGTCGGTTGTAGGACAGGAGTCAAACAACCCTAAAGGCCACGAGATGATGGGGGCATTTAATGCCTGCTCCACAGTGATCTCAAAATTGAAATGGGTATAAGGGTCTAACGTGCCGTTATGATGGTTCTTCACAGCTATCATGGCAAGGTGGTCTCTTTTCGTGCCAAATTTATCCATATGAGCTGTAGCGAGGGAGCCAAACCTTTGAGGGGCTGATGCCCCCCTGGGGTGCCACCATGAATGATAGGCAACACCGGTTTGAGCAATGAGTGAGTCCCTTGATGGTATGTCCCGCATCTTTTCCGCGCCGACAACCAAAACCAGATCGTACACCCCCGCTGCTACAGCAAAAGCAGCATTTCTCACTGCATCACTGCCTGTACAGCATGCATTCTCCATTCTGCTTACAGGTCTTGGAAAGAACCTTATGGGCTCTGCCAATCCGGCTCCTGTAACTATCTCTCTCCGAAACCCGGTTCCAGGGATACATGTCCCCAACCACGCTGCCTCTATATCCTTCTCATCTATCCCTTTATCAACGCTTTTTAGACATGCCCTGTAGGCGCCTACTATCATATCTTCATAGCTCTGATCGAACAGTTCCCCGAATTTAATCATTCCAGCGCCAACAACGGCCACTGGCAATCCTTTTTGCTTCGCCATAACAAAAGTCCTCCTATCCTTTCACCGGTCTGAACTTATACCCATACCTTACCAGCCCCAATTCCTGACCACATCTTCTAAAGATAAGCTCCACTTTACCACCTACCGTCACATCCTCCGGTTTGCAGTCAGTCATCATTGAGGAAACATTGCCGCCATATTGCCCTTTTGCCCCTTCCATCTTGGCAGTACAAATGGGTATGGGAGCCTGTTCCGGACTTACCGCTACAACGTACTGGAAATTGAAGGTTATTATATTCCCCCTCCTGGGAAGGGGAACCTCTTCAAATTCCTCTCCCCTGCAGTCTATACAGTAGTGCCTCTTGGGGAAATTCAACGACCCGCATCCTTTACATTCCAACGCCTTTAGCTTCAATTCATAGTCCTTTTCTCTCTCTCCGGAAGGCTGGGTCACAATGGCTGACATAGGCTCAGGAAGCCCCTTCACCTTGAGGAGACCGATAGTCTTTTGATAAGTGTAGTAATCTATATACTCCTTATTTTCCAGGTAATACTGAACAGGGGCCGTCTTGCCTCTTTTTGCATTTATGTCTTCTGAGACGAGGAGAGAAAAGGCATCACTCCCTGCCCCTGAACCATAAGATGCAAGAAGTATCCTCTCACCAGGTTCAGCCTGATCAAGAGCTGTTGCAAGTTCAAGGAAAGCAGAGCTGGAACCCGTATCCCCGCAAAGAGGAGAAACAATGGACGAAGGCATCTTAACGGACTTTATCCCCAGTTTTTTGGCAGCCGAGGCAGGAGACTGGGCATCAGGCTGGGTAAAGGCTGCATACTGAAAGTCACTCCCTGTTTTTCCTGTCTTCTTGAAAAATCCTTGCCAGTATCAACAATAATCTTTGAATAGCCAGCAAAACGCTCGTACCTGGGGTCATCATAACGGTTTACAAATTGACTGCCATCA
>PFIF01000303.1 GCA_002782605.1 Deltaproteobacteria bacterium CG_4_8_14_3_um_filter_43_13
GCCCCCTCCCCTTAATCCCCTCCCACCAAGGGAGGGGAGACATTTTTGGTAAAGTTATTTATGAGTCAAAGCACTAGAAACATGGATTCCATTGTGAAATACTCCTTTCAAGCTTAAAAAGTCAGGCACCTTCGCTGATCAGAACCAGAATTCCGGGTATCTGCGGCTTTTGGGTATATTGTTTACCAGAAGGGCAACGATTAACATAATGGCTACACCCAGACCGACGGGTATAACTGCATAGAGATAACCAAGATTGATGATCTTCTGACTTCCCGTAACTGCAATCAGTGCCGTGGCACCCCCAGGGGGGTGAAGGGTTTTTGTTGCATGCATAGCAACAATTGATGTTGCCACCGCTACGGATGAAGCCAGCCACATGTGACTGTAGAATATCTTGTATGAGGTCACGCCTACAAGAGCTGAAATTATATGACCACCTATGAGATTCCTTGGCTGAGCCAGTGGGCTCTTGATTGCACCATAGATAAGCACGGATGAGGCTCCAAAAGAGCCTATAAGCATTACCATATCTGTTTTTTCGAGGATAGCGTAGTTTATAGAAAGGCTAAAGGGGCAATGCCGAGAAAGGAACCTATCCATGACCAGACTATCTCGGAAAAACCAACAGATGGCGGGCTCTTTGTTGTTCCGATCATTTTCTTGAAGTAGTTCATCGTTCTATCCCTCATTCCGTGTTCCTATTTCTCAATTATCTGAGATGATGACTGGACAATGTCCGCCCGTGAGACAATCCCGATCAGTTTATCCTTACTGTCAACAATCGGCACCCTGTTAATATTCTTTGTCGTAAAAATGCCGGCAATTTCAGAAATTGGTGTATCTTCCTCCACAGTTACCGCAGGGGATGTCATGATGTCTTCGGCTTTCCATTTAAGCATTGATAGGGCAATACATCCATCTTTTTTCAAACAATGGGCCAGGATGCCCATGAATGAGCTGGCGCCTTCGTTATCCAAATTATGCAGGAAGTCTTTTTCAGAGATAATGCCTATAACCATACCTTCCCCTCCAACCACCGGAACACCAGAGATACCGTGATGTGCCATTACCTCTGCCACCTCTCTCAGGGGAGTCTCCCTTTTTACAAAAACTACCGTTTTTGTCATGACATCCCTTGCCCTGACCGAATGGGTGAGACGTTCAATGGCATGCCTATAGGCAAAGCGGTAGAGCTCTTTGGCATCAGCCGGGGTTATATCCAGATATCCTTGAACGTCTTTCATGGCCTTTAATACATCCTCGTCCGAGATATCCAAAGGCCCCGGGCAACTGATATTGCGGTTCAGTGTATTCTTGTCCATTTTTGTTCACCCGGATATCAAAAACCTCTCATACCCCTCTACGACAGAGTGGGGGTATGGGGTTGGTTATGATTCATTCAGCTTGTCCGCCGCTAATCGAACTTTTCGCCAGATTGCACCTCAACCGGTTTCAGTCTGGTTATGGCCTTAAGCATGAACAGGAGGAGTGCACCAGCACCAAGGATAATCAGCAGGTCTGGCAGCATCCTGATTTGTCCCAATAATTGAATGGTATCCTGGAACCAGAATTCATCCGAACGTGCATGCCAGAAACCGTATTTAATATTATCCAGTACCTGGAGGACACCAATGGGCAATAAAGTCCCAGTGAACATAATAAAAAGCCCGATATTCGTTCCCCAGAAAGATACCTTGAGTAACCTGTCATTCCACCCATTCTCCCTGACTAATCCTCGCATGGAAAACAACAGCAGGCCTATGGCCAGAAGGCCGTAAGTCCCAAACAACGCTGTGTGACCGTGGTTAACAGTCAGATAGGTTCCGTGTTCATAGTAATTTACTACCGGTGTAGTAATCGAGAGCCCCATGACCCCTGCCCCTATAAATTCCCAAACAACAGAGGCCATAAGAAACATCAGTGGATACCGGTAAGGAAACCCGCTGCCTGCTTTGACAAGCGCTTTTTGTCCGTGCCATACCTCGGCAAGGAGGAGCAAAATTGGTACAGGTTCCAACGCAGAGATAGTAGACCCCAAAGCCAACCAGAGGGAAGGCTCGCCAAACCAGTAGTAATGATGCCCCACACCGATGATACCCGAGGCCAGAGCAAGGGAAACAGTAAAATAAACGGTGCGAAGTCCAGCCTTCAGATCGACCAGCCCCAGATTTACCATCACAAAAACGATTGCAGCGGCAGCAAAGAATTCAAATGCCCCTTCAACCCATGTATGCACTACCCACCACCGCCAGAAATCGGCAATAGTCAGGTGAGACTGGGGGTTATAAAACAGGCCGAAAGAGAAAAAACCTACAACCGCGATTCCGGAATAAGCCAGAAAGTGGGGTAACCCCCATTTGTCCTGTCCTGAAGTAAAATGATCTTTCAATGCACGAACCACCAAAAGGAGCCATAATATGAGCCCGATGAGCAGTAGAATCTGCCACAGACGGCCCAGTTCCAGGTATTCCCAACCCTGATGCCCTAACCAGAACCAGGCTTTGCCCAATAGCCCTTTTAGCCCTAGAACTTCTCCCGTGAGGCTTCCAAGGGCAACAATGATCACAGCCACGAATAGGACATTTACCAGGAATCCCTGTCCTGCCGGTTCCTTACCTCCGACACGTGGCGAAACAAACAGGGTCATGCCGATCCATGAGGTGGCTATCCAGAATACAGCCAATTGGAGATGCCACGTCTTGACCCAATTGTAAGGGATGAATTTCGTCACAAAATCAATTCCATAAAAGGAGTCGGGGTTTACCGTATAGCTGGCTAACAATCCGCCGACGATAACCTGCAAGAAAAACAGGGCGGCCACAACCAGGAAAAACTTGGCTGTTTTCTTCTGGCTTGAAGATATTTTCGCTGCGGCGAGCGCCAGGGCAGGTTCGGGTTTATACGGTAGTGACCCGCGATTGAACTCGTATTTATGAAACAGAAAGATTATCAACCCAAGGATAATACCGAAGGCCACCAGGGATATTGCAGACCAGACCAGCGATTTTCCGGATACTGTATTTCCCACCTCCGGGTCGTGGGGCCAGTTGTTGGTATAAGTATGAGTATCTCCGGGCCGAATGGTCCCTGCACACCATGCCGTCCAGAAAAAAAGTCAGCCAGATTCTGCCGTTCCTGAGGTTCCTTGATAGTTTCTGCACGGATTGGACCTCTTCTATTTCCCTCAGAAAAAAGATTATCATAGAATCTGCGGTTTTCAAGGAGAGACGCTGTCTGGAGAGGTGTCAGGGTCAGGGTGTCCTTGACCGAATCATAACGGTTGGTCTTGATTTGGTTTATAACAATAGCGTTTACCGCCCCTTTTGATTCTATATCAAGAGACTTGTAAGAAGCTCGATTTCTTTCCTGGGCTAACTTTTCCCGCATATTCTGTCCCATATTGTGCAGTGCCTGTGCGGTAAAGTCCGGCCCCCTGTAGGTGCCGTGCCCCCATACGCTCCCAATATCCATCAGGCCGTATTTCTGCCAGACCTGTTGACCAGCCATGATTTGGGCCTTTCCGGTCAACAGTTCACCGCTTTCCGATACGACCTTTTCAGGATATGGCGGTAAATCCTTTTTAGTATAATAATACCCAACAAGGGCAACGACGATAGAGCCAACGACGGCTACCAGGAAAAAGGTTTTAAGTCTTGAGCTAATCATATGAATACCTCCTTTCATAACGATTAGGATCAGTTTATTCCTCCCAGTGGATACATTCAACCGGGCATATCCCTATGGCCTCTTCAATGAGTTTTTCAGGCCCCCCCTCCGGCTTGATGACTTCTGCTTTCTCTGTTTCGTCATTAAGTCTAAAAACCTCCGGGCAAACCTCTTCACAAGAACCACACCCGATACACTCTATCCCATCAATGTAAACTCCTCTGCTCAATATGGCCTCCTTTTGCATTTTTGAACAAATATTGTAACTATTCAGGCACAAAGAGGCAAAGGCACATAGGCACAAAGTTCAAAGGAATACGATCGGAATGCATGACACAACCTGTCCAAATATCGCTTTGTAAACATCTTATAGGAACTTAATCAACTCATTCTCTTCATATCTCTTGACTTTGTGCCTTTGGTGCTCTGTGCCTTTGTGCCTACCTGAGTAGTTACCAAATATTTATGCCTTATGCCACCAATTTCTCCCTTTTGAGGATTTCCCCTCTGGTGCTGATTACCACCTGATCTATAGGGATGTCTTTACCTGCCAGCTGCATTCCCCTTTTGATAATTAAAGGCAGCCCCTGGCAACAGGGAACCTCCATTACGACCACTGTGATGCTTTTTATTCCTGCTGTCTTGAATATATCTGCAAACCTCTGGATATACTCCTTTGCCTCATCGAACTTTGGGCACCCCACCATGACAACCTTGCCCTGAATAAAATCCTGGTGAAAGTTGGGGTAGGCAAATGGTGTACAATCGGCTGCTACCAGGATATTCGCTCCCTTTAAAAATGGAGCCGTTGGTGGTACCAGTTTAATCTGAACCGGCCAATGGGATAAGGCAGAGACTCTATTGCTCTGAGAAACCGGTTCATTTGCGTCCTGGCATGATTTTTCAGGGGCAAAGCTCTGAATTAGCGCTGATGGACATCCGCAAGCCATCGTTTCCTCTCCGGAACTTTGTGCTGCTTTTTTCGATTTTAGATGCACTTCCACAGCCTCTTCGTCAAAGTCCTCTGCATCACGCTCCACGATCCTGAGGGCGTCGTTGGGGCACTCCCCCAGACAGGCGCCCAGCCCATCACAGTATTTCTCAGCAGATAGTCTGGCCTTTCCGTCCACGACCTGTATGGCCCCCTCTGCACAGGAAGGCACACATAGTCCACAGCCATCACACTTATCTTCATCTATCTCTATGATCTTACGTCTTACTTTCATAGGCTTCTCCTTTGTCAGTCAGTCGTATTGTCAAAAGTTTTTTATCTTTTAGGCAAAAAACCTTTTATTCCCAACATATTACTTGAAATAGGCTTGCCTCCCCCTATAAGATAGGGTTAAAAGTAGTTTGGAGACCACCCGGAGGCAAGCCGTTATGACCAAAATAGCCCGTTTCATCATCTGGATATGTTCTAAGTTTACAAGGAATGAGATAGAGCAAATTATCAATGGTC
>PFIF01000234.1 GCA_002782605.1 Deltaproteobacteria bacterium CG_4_8_14_3_um_filter_43_13
TAGTAAAGGTATTAAAGGGACATTCCATTAGATAATCCGCCTGATTGAGAATGGGAATTTGAAAAGAGGCTAAACGATGAATAATCTCTGAGTAGATATGAAGGGGAGAACAATAGATGATGGAATTTAATCAAGAACAACAGGCAATGAAAGAAGCTGTTAGAAAGATTTCTATTGAGAAAATAGCACCAAGAGCAGCAGAGATTGATGAAACGGAAGAGTATCCGAAGGATTTAGAAGATATTTTAAGAGAGCAAGGGGTGTTAAAACTTCTTGTTCCTGAGCAATATGGGGGACTTGGAGGGGATATCACGACTGCTTGTCTTGTTGTGGAAGAAATAAATAAGGTCTCTCCTGCGGTATCACAGATAGTTTATGTCTCTTATGCGACTACACTTTTGATGCTTCATGCTAATGAATTTCAAAAAGGGAAATATCTCACTAAAATGGCTGATGATAAGCTAATGTCTTTGTGCCTTACGGAACCGCATGCAGGATCGGATTCGGCTGGCATTCGTAGTAAGGCTGTATTGAATGGGGACCACTATATAATTAACGGGACAAAATGTTTTATAACTCAGGGGGCCGTAGTTGATTACCATTTTGCCTTTGCGGTAACAGGGCCCGGGCAGGGCTCCAAAGGGATATCGGCATTTATTGTTGGGAAGGATTTTCATGGGGTAAGTGTAGGAAAAAATGAGAAGAAGATGGGGATGCGGGGCATATCGGCATCTGAGATCATTTTTGATAATGCATTGGTTCCTGTTGAAAACCGGGTTGGTAGTGAAGGGGAAGGATTTAAGGTTGTCATGAAGGCTTTCGATAAGATTAGACCACTAATTGCAGCCCAGGCTCTGGGGATAGCTGAAGGGGCATATCAGTATGCCCTTGAGTACTCAAAGACCAGATTTGCGTTTGGGCAGACTATATCCGAGTTTCAGGGTATCCAGTTCAAGCTTGCGGATATGGTGACATCAATAGAGGCGGCAAGGGGCCTGGTATATAGAGCAGCCCAGTTAATAGATAAAGGTAATGAGGATGTAACGATTTATTCCTCTATGGCAAAGTACTTTGCTTCAGAGGCGGCTATGAAGGTGACAACCGATGCTGTTCAGGTTTTGGGTGGCTATGGTTATATGAGAGACCATTCAGTAGAGCGGTTTATGCGGGATGCCAAATGTACCCAGATTATAGAGGGGACAAGTGAGATACAAAAGATGATAATAGCGAGGAAAATACTTGAATCTTAAAATATACAAAAGGGTGTCCCCAACATCCAAAATGACAGATTCAGCAAATCCGACTTTTTAAGAGATCATCAATAACAATTATCACAAGAAGATGTTACAGGATTAAAACCCTGCCTTTTGCAAAATAAGGGGGCAAAGACAATAGCCAATAGCCAAGAGCCTTCGGTCCTTCATAACCAACTTTCTATTTGATAATAAATGGCGGAGAGAACATATATCCCAGGGAAGTTGAAGATGTCCTCTACACTCACCCAGCTATCCTGGAGGCAGCGGTAATCGGGGTTCCTGACGAACAGTGGGGTGAATCAGTCAAGGCGATTGTGGTTCTTAAAGAGGGGGAGAAGGTTTCAGAGCAGGAAATTATAGATTTTTGTAAGAAAAACATGGCAAGCTATAAGAAACCAAAATCAGTTGAGTTTGTTGGTGCTCTGCCCAGAAACCCCGTTGGAAAGGTTTTAAAGAAAGAGCTGAGGGAGAAATACTGGAAAGGGTATGATAGAAGGGTCTCCTGAAAAGGTTTTATGAGTGCAACGGCAAAAGCTTACCAAAATCGTGCATATTCTACTTTACTCATGAGTAAAATCGTGCTATATTTATTGTCCCCCTCGGGGAATGGGAGAAAAACCCTCGCCTTTAGGCGAAGACTTCAGTTTGATCTTTTGCTCCGCAAGGGTTCGAGGGTTCGAGGATTCCAGGATTCAAGAGTAATGAAGAAAAGATTCTCCCTTGATCACTTGACCCCTTGAATCCTTGAACCCCTGAACCCTCAAGCCATCGGCTTTAGCCGATGGTAGTTGACTTTACAATGACAGAATATTACACAAGATACATAAAAAAACCAGTGGAACAAGATTTGAAGGAAAGAATGGTTTTTGTGAGTGGGCCAAGGCAGGTCGGCAAGACTATTTTTTCCTTATCTTTTTTGACATACCCTGGCGAGAAACATCCTGCCTATCTGAACTGGGACAATCCTGTTACCCGGTCATCACTACTCAGAGGGGAACTGCCCCCCAATGAAAAGTGTATTATTCTTGACGAAATTCATAAATTCGCTCGGTGGCGCAATCTGATCAAGGGATTTTATGACACAAACAAGTCGGAAATCTCCTTCATTATTACAGGTTCGGCAAGACTGGACTTTTATAGAAAAGGGGGAGATTCCTTACAGGGGAGATACCATTACTACCGACTTCACCCCTTTTCCCTCCGGGAGTTGAACGCTCAACCGACTAAAGGTGACCTTGAAACGTTATTAACATTTGGAGGATTTCCTGAACCCTGCTTGAAAGGGGAAGAAAGATTCTGGAGAAGATGGCAACGAGAGAGACTACAGCGGGTTATTTACGAAGATATCAGAGATCTGGAAAATGTTAAGGAAATAAGCCTCCTTGAACTGTTGGCAGAAGAGCTTCCTAACCGTATAGGGGCTCCTCTTTCAATAAAGAAATTGAAAGAACTGCTCCAGGTTGCTCATGAAACTGTTGAGCGATGGTTGAAGATTTTTGACAGAATGTACTATTGCTTCCGTATCCCTCCATACGGTCCTCCGAGGATCAGGGCAGTAAAAAAGGAACAAAAACTGTATTTGTGGGACTGGTCGTTGGTTCCTGAACCAGGGCCAAGGTTCGAAAATTTCATCGCCTCCCAGCTCCTAAAATACTGTCATTTTATTGAAGATACTGAAGGCTTTCGTATGGACCTCCGTTTTCTTCGTGATACCGATAAGCGGGAAATAGATTTTGTTGTGTTAAGGGAGAGCCGGCCCCTTTTTGCAGTGGAATGCAAGACTGGTGAGAAAAACATCAACCCCTCTCTGTTCTATTTCAAGGAAAGAACAGACATTCCCAAATTATATCAAGTGCATCAGGGTATAAGAGACTATGAAAAAAACGGGATAAGGGTGCTTCCTGTTGAGACATTTTGCAGTGAACTTGGAATGCCCTAAGAATTCATGGATTAATAACTGACAATCTATTATCCCTGTCAACTAGGACACCCCTTTCGATAAAGTCATCAACTATCTCATTAAACAAATCCTTATTGTTTATTTTTATATAACGCTTATTTATAGCATAAAAGTTTTCTATCTCAGAAACGTGACTGAATAGTTTCTCTCGTTCCATTTCTCCCCTTATCAGCACCGCATGAATAAACCACCTTCGAATAAAATGATAACCCATCTTTATGGGTTCTTTGATGAGGATGTTGATTCTCCTTAAACAATCATCAATACATTTTTGGGGATTTGTAATGGGTCCTCCATGTGCCGGTAGAATGAGTCTTATGGGTAATTGAGCAAGCCTTTTGATGCTGTCTCGTAAGTCGAACAGTGCCCTGTTTCCTTCCCGGAAGCAGTGTACTGATCCAAAATCACCGTTGAGTATGGTTTCTCCGCTTAAGAGCGGTTCGTACTTGCTGTCATAGAGAACAATGTTGCCTCCTGAATGCCCTGGGGAATGAATTACCTTGAAGTCAAAAGGCGGAAATGACAATATGTCCCCGTCTGTCAGAATGTTGTCAACGGAGAATTTGGGCAATTCCCAATCTGAAAAGTCCAGATTGAGGCCACTTTCATCCCATAGATTGACATAATGTGCGTCATATTCATGCATGGCAATCTTTGCGCCTGATAGAAGCTGAAGTTTATTATTACCCCCTGTATGATCAGCATGGTTATGGGTATTAACAATCATATCCAGGTCATCGGGCTTCATGCCACAAAAAGAGAATATAGACTCAGTCTCTTTTTCAGATTTACAGTAACTCGTATCAATAATAACATTTGGGTCTCCTTTTATGATTATGTTGTTTGAGTCCATCCAGCCCCTCAGAACAAAGTAGATATTTTCTGGAAATTCCTGTCCTAACCCTAAGGTGTTCAGATCAATTATTTTAAACATATATGCCTCCCAATGAATTATTGTAATTATTGTATATGAGGTGCGTGAAAACTTAAAGTCTGGGAATCTCTACTACAAGAATGATACCAAGTGTAGTTCTGAGCAGGTTTGCCATACGTAATAATTTTGAAACATAATCAAGCCTGGCCATAACTGATTGATATTTTAGATACATTTAAAAAGATTGTTATCAGGAGAATTCGTTTAAAATTCTTGGAATAATCTGTTATTAGCGGGAAACAAAGAGGCCAATAGGTGGCTGGATGCATACTTTAGTATGCAAAATGGGCATAGCATTGTTTACGTTAGTAGGCAACTACGGAGGAAGTTTAAATTCTGCTTCATCCATAAAGAGTTCTATGGGAAGGTCGCTCAAATAAACTATCTTATTGTGTCTGAAAAGCACCACTAATCTTTCAACAAGATTCTGTAGTTCTCTGGCTTTTAACCAGTAAATGTCCTATTCCATTGCAATGGTTGTCAGAGACATAAGAGAAAGAAGAGATGGATATAGATTAAATGCCATTTTATGGTTCTAATCTTGTAAGCCAGTCGATTCTGTCATAGTCCTTATCATAGGAGTAGAGTTCGTCTACGCCTTTCTCTTTTAAGATTAGTGCATTATAAGCATCTATATAATCAATGTTCTTTTCCCTATATAGAGCAAGGGCTCTTAGGATCAGGTCTTTATTAGGGCAAACCAGATTGGGGGTGTTTAGGATCTTTTCAACCTTAGATTGAATTTCTTCCTTCTGTAATTCATAAAATGATTCCAAAACCCAGACAATTTCAGCAATCACCGTATCAGTAGTAAAGATAATCTCCTTTTTTTCAACTGCTTTTTTGAAGACTTCCTCGCATGCGTCTGCTTTTTGGGGAATATCGTTGGTCAAGAACCTAATGAACACATTGGTATCGACAAACCTCATTTCATCTCCTCAATAATATTTCGGACAACCTTTTTCCTGGTCTCCTCTCTTAGCCTTTTAAAATCAATAGGTTTCTCTTCTGTATTTAAGCTGCCCCTGAGATCAAGAATATTTCCTTTAAGGGGGCTTAAGACGACCTTTTCCCCTTCAATCAAATAGAGGATTTTATCATTGGGTTTAATTCCCAAAAGATTCCGAATATCTTTTGGAATGGTAGTCTGCCCCTTTTTCGTTAGGACTGATACCGACATTTTTAGTTCTCCTTCCCTTTCTATTTTTCCTTACATTTTATAGTTTGCTTTTAATTTTGTCAATGAAATTATTGACTCCTCTTGTATTCCTCGGCTGTCCTGACTTCAATTTTTAGACACATCTCTTGAGGAACTGCAAAGGAGAAGCAGGGGAAAGAGGCAGCCGTAATCGGAGTTACTGATGAAGAGTGGGGGAGGGGTTAATAGACCCTTTCTTTATTTTTGTTTTAGTATGAGGTCAGTTACGGATGTGGGAAAGTTAACTGTTAAGATGACAATCTGATTTGGCTGGGCAATCTCGATTGTCTCGTCATCTTCATTTGTCATTTTCTCCAAAAAAAGGTGATTGATCTCTCCTGACTTACCTATAAATTCAACCTCATCGCCCAATCTTATCTGGTTTCTAACCTCAACCTTTATCTCGTTATCTCCTAAGACATCCCTGACCACTCCAACCAAGTCATGGGTTTGAACATAAGAGGATGACGAATAGTTCTGTGATCCTCTGGTAGATTTTTCACAAAAAAAGCCTGTCGTATAGTTGCGGTGACTAACCTTTTTCAACTCTTCCAGCCATTCCTTCCGAAATTCGTATTTATCAGGATTGTCCAGGTATTCGTCTATTGCCTTACGATAAACCCTTACCACATTTCCCACGTAGTTTATCCCCTTCATCCTTCCTTCGATCTTAAGGGAATCTACACCGGCACCTATTAGATCTGGTATATACTCTATGAGGCAAAGATCTTCAGAACTCAGGATATAACTGCCTCTGTCGTCTTCAAAGATTGGAAGATAAATGCCAGGACGGCTTTCTTCCATGAGCATGTATTTCCATCGACACGGCTGCGAGCACTCCCCACGGTTGGAATCTCGGTGAGTAAGATAGTTGCTGAGTAAACACCTGCCGGAGTATGAAATACACATAGCCCCATGGACGAAGGTTTCGATCTCTATGTCCACCTTTTCTCTGGTATATTTAATCTCTGAGAATGAGAGTTCTCTGGCCAGATTGACACGAGAAATCCCTTGATCTTTCCAGAACTCCACACTTCGCCGGTTCGTAGTGTTTGCCTGCGTGCTCAGGTGGAGAGGAACATGATTAACCAAATTTCTTGCTATAAGAATAATTCCAGGGTCTGATACAATTATGGCATCTACTCCTAGTTCTTCCAGATTACTTAAATAATCAGCAAGCTTTTCCATATCATCATTGCGTAGAAATATGTTGACTGTAACGTATACCTTAACCCCTTTTTTGTGCGCAAGTTTAATACCTTCTTCCATTTGGGGAATGGTAAAATTCCCGGCAAAGCTTCTTAGTCCATATGATTTACCGCTTAAGTAAACTGCATCAGCACCATAGTGAATGGCAACCTTCAGCTTCTCTAAATTTCCTGCCGGTGCAAGGAGTTCCGGTTTTTTCATGAGAACCCTCAATTTGTTCGTTATCTTCTTACATCCCAAAGGGCAGATAAGAGAGTAATCTGTTTGTAAAAACTATCATAGTCATATTTGAAAGACAAGAGTTTACTTTCTCTTGTAACATTATGATCTTTCTCTCCCAGCTCTCTATTTGTCTCACTTAAAAGAGTCTCTTGCTTGAGGTTTTCCTGAAGCATTCCTTGAGAATTTTCCCCTTAATTCGCCCCTCTATATCGAATTTAGGGAGAGTTAGTGCGTAAAAAATAGTTTGTGTTTTGATTTTGCTATGTTATTATCGACAAGTATGAAAACTAGAGATGCTCGTTCTCTTCCACCTATTGCTCCCATTAGTATTTAGCTCAACCTTTCAATATTCAATAAGTTTTCCCTATTTAGCTCATCCTGAAAAATGAAAAATTTCCTTTGGAGCGAACATGAGCAGGATTTTTGGGGCACCCATCTTGACAAAGCGAAAGATAAGCATTTTCAGGAGCCCGCCTGTCTGCGTGCTACGCACAGGCAGGAAGGGCGAGCTCCTGAAAATGCCTGGAGCGAGTCATAGATGGGTCAAAAAGCCTGCACTAGAGAGCAGAAAAGGGAATTTTTCAGGGCGAACTATTTGAGGTTTTTTCTTTAGAGGGGTCAAATTTATCCTGCTAACCAAAAGCAGGTTGCGAAAAAAATAATCCATCCAAAGGGGATGTAATATGGGAAGGAAGCAAATCCGTTATTATTCAAGCCGGCAGGTTAACAAAAGGGGTAAGCAGGATGGCAGGGATTGGAAGTGGAAGTTTTTCCCTCCCAAGTGGCCATTTCAAGAGTCCAAACAACCAGACCCTTCCATTGACCATGAAGGACCCACCGAATTTGAAAAAGAACTCCTTAGGGGAGCAAATGAAAACCTGACCCGTATCTCTCAGAAATGGTCTGATATTGATAAAGAACTGCATAAGAATTGCAGAGATGCTGAAGATAAATATAGAACGGCAAAGGCGGCAGTTAAGAGAGAAAGCAGTGAACACGAAGAGGCCATTAAATATTACGAAACTGCTAAAGCACGTTTTTATAACTACCCAATGCCTCACATATCAAACACATTATTCTGGGTACTCCTTCTAATAATAACGGTTGCAGAGGTGGCATTTAATGCATTGGTGTTCAATGTCTTTGGACAGAGTCAATTACACACCTTTGTAATGGCAATTGGCGTAGTGGTGGCCATACCATGGCTTTCAGATTTTATTGGCAAGAAAATACGCATGAAGAATAAATCAAAAACCACAATAGTATTGATGATAGGTGCCGCCTTAGTGGTTCTTGCTGGTCTTCTTGTAATTGCAGTATTAAGGGAAAAATTTTTTGAGGCCAATAAAATAGTGGAAGCCCTGGGCATAAGATGGGACATCAACAGTATTATTTTTGCGTTTTTTGTTGTAAATATTCTTTTATTTGCCGCTATAGTGATTCTTGCCTACGAAGCAGGACACAAAGACCCGCTTAAATACAAACAGACGAAGAGGGCATTTGAGGATGGAGCAAAAGAACTTAAAGCAGAAGCGGCAGACCTTGAAGAGGCTGCTGAGGGGTTAGCCAATGCGAGGATAGAATTTAACAGGACTCACTCCGAAAGGGTACATGAATTTGAAAAGATTAAATATAAAGCAGAGGAAGAAAGGGATATATGGATAGGATTGGTTCAGCTATATAGAGCATCAAACATGGTTGCCCGCAGAGATAAGACCAGACCGAAATCATTTTTCGTGGATCTTGAGGGGTTGATCCTGATCCCTGAAATTTTGCAGAATCTCGATTGTAATGCCTGTTGTTACGAAGAGGAGAGGAGATGAAACAACTATCGGCATTAGCCTTAGTAATATTTTTAATTGCTATAAACCTTACCTCCTGCGATAAATTAAGGCATAAAGAAAAAAAACCCCAAAACAAGACCGTTGTTGTTTTATGTGACTTCTCCGAAAGCACAAGAAACGTTGGAGATGTTTATCTTCGTAGTTTTAAAAAGGCAATATCATCAATCGGACATGGAGATGTGATCATAACTGCAAAAATTACAGACGCATCTATCACAGAACCCGAGATACCTGTTAACGAGGCATTTCCTGAATTTGCTCCGCTGGATAAAATGGGCAACCCTACAGACAATCCCCTTTTAGTGAAAAAGGCTAAAAAAGAAGCAGATGAGGGACTTGAGCGGAAAAAAGAAGACCTCGTCAAGATCGCAAACTATATTCTCTTTGCTAAACGAGATAATCGCAAAAGAATACTGCATACCGATATTATGAGTTCACTCCACGTGGCAGAAGAGAAGGCTTTCAAGAATTACAATCGTGATAAGGCTATCCTTGTAATCCTGTCCGATATGATTGAGGACTCCTCCGAGTATAATTTTGGGAAGGAGAATCTAGCAGACAGGCGAATAGAGGAAATAATAAAGAGGGAGAAAACAAGAAACAGGATGCCTGATCTTAAAGGTGTTAAAGTTTATGTTGTTGCGGCCGGGGCAGGAGGTAGTAAGAGATTCTTCACCATCCAGAACTTCTGGTTCAGGTATTTCAGTGAATGCGGGGCGAATCTTTCCAAAGAAAATTATGGAAGTGTATTGATGAGTTGCGATGAATGAAGTTGATGAGAAGACTGTTTATCAAGGGCGACCTTCCTGGTTGAGCTACATTGGTTTATATGTGGCCGGTATTGTTCTGTTTGCCATTTTCAAAAATGCAGGACATATAGTCGAAGGACTTTTTGTTTTGGTTTTCGTCTTATGTGTTGCGGCAGTATTAAGGCTCAGATATAAATTCACTATGACCAATGATAGGGTCATTATGAGAGTAGGGTTGATTGCTAAAAACACAAATGAGATACAATTGAGACATATAAGGGCAATGAATGTAAGGCAGGGGATTATAGAAAGGCTACTCAGCATTGGAACTATTGAGATGAGTTCAGCAGCAGGTGGCGGAGTGGAAGTCATGTTCAAAAGGATAAGAGACCCTCATAGGGTGAAGGAGAGGGTGAGAGGGCTGGAGAATGAGCAATAAGTATGTCTTTTTCTTAGGCGGATATGATGCTGAGATGTTAGAGATACGCAATACCCTTGAGGAGCGTGGAGAGTGGTTTTACGACAGAAAACTTTCGTGGGGAGCCTACTTATCAGCTTATAAGAATGAAATTGATGGATTATCAGCTGATGCGATTCCTGTTTTCATAGAGTTAAAACTCGATGTCACACCTCCAAAGAATTTTAAGATTATTGATCACCATGATGAAAAAACAGGAAAGGATAAAAAAACTTCTATTGAACAAGTAGCCGATCTTCTTGGTATTGAGTTAAATAGACGACAGCAGCTTATCAGCGCCAACGACAAAGGACATATAAGGGAAATGAGGAAATTTTGCGCTACTGATGAGGAAATCGTAGAAATCAGGGCATTGGACCGAAAGGCTCAAGGTGTCACCGAAGATGATGAAAGACTTGCAGAGAAGTCAATTGAAGAGCATATTGAAAAAGTAACTGACGATGCCGTTATCGTGAATAGCTTAACAAATAAAACATCACCTGTTTTTGACCTTCTTTATGATAAATATACGCATATCTTTGTCTTTACCCCTGACGGTGAGATGAATTATTCAGGCACAGGGGCAGTAGTAAACTCTCTGGTTAAAAGATATGAAGAAGGACAAAAAGAAAATCCATCCCTTGAATTCTGGTATGGCGGAGATTTGCCGGATTATGGCTTCTTTGGGGCTAAATCTCAAATAAATGAAGATGATGTTAAAGAGATATTAAACGCCCCAGAAAAGAAAATCATTTCCCAGCATATCTTTATGTTCCCATTCAGATTAGACACAGAAGATACCGTCAAAGAATTGAAAAGTAAGATAGAAAAGGAAGGATGGCAGCATAAACCATTTGATTTTAAATTTGGCGATCCAGATGCAGCAGTTAAGTACAGCGAATATGTATACTTCCATGAATATGTCCGAAAGGCAATATTTAGTGATGGCAGTGACGATATTTCATATTATTTTGAAAGAGCGATTCCTGATGGAGCCAGGATTGTTTTACACATAAAAGATAAAAAAAGTTACACTCTTCCTATTCATCATATCTCTTTAAGGCTATTTGATACGAAGGTCGGTATTTTGACTCTTGAACTTTTGAATTATTATGACTATCCCGCTGTAAATAACATTTTTCACATAAATGAGTTCGGCAGGAGAATCTACCCACAATTTATTGACGAATGGGAAGGGATTGAAAAGACAAAAAAGACATTCCTCGCTGATAAAATAGAGTTTTATTTTGGTGGCGAGCCAATTATAGAGGATTTCAGATGTAAAGATTTCCTGCAAAAGAAATTGAGGGTTGCAAGTTATATCGCACATTTGCTCGGGGAAACACTTAAAGATAAATTTACACCTGTTATTGATGACAGGATGTTTACTGTATGTTGGTATGGAGATGATGGATTAAGCCATTGCCTCAGGAGAAAGAAAGGGAATGGGTATGAATATGAATCATCAGACATCTGGTATAGTTTAATCTATGTTGATGGGAGTGTAAGAGGAGGAATAGCAAATAAAGACATGCAGAGGGAATTAATAAAACAGGCAACTTACGGCAGGTGGGCTGAATATGGCACCCTTTACGGGGTATCGCGCTATAGTCTTGTGTGTGTAACAGATAGAGGGGATTTCGGATACAACACTATAAGGAATCATGTGCAGAGGATGTATTACCAGATAGCGATAATCCTCCTTGCCCAGAGGGCGTCAATACTGAAATTTTCTGATGATGTCTCAAAAATCAGTGGAAAAATAGAGAGCATGAAAGGCAAGGATGAACATGGGGAGTTGGAAGAAATTGCAAAAAAGGTTAGAGACCTCCATTCGTCATTTATCCACTTTGTAAACAGACTATGGTTTACAGAGGTAACTCCGCAGGAGCAGGGGATTGAGATGTATAATATGGCAGTTAACAATATGGGGCTAACTGAACAGTTAAACGAGCTGCGACATGAGATTAAAGAGTTATATGAGTTTATTGATATGCAATACGAAAAAGAAATAAATAGAAGTTTTGCCTTATTGGATAAAATTGCATTCATCTTTCTTCCTATAGTAGTTGTTGCAAGTCTGCTTGGCATGAATATTTTTTCCCCGGAAGATATACCTTTTTCTTGGTATGGGAGGATAGGCTTACCAATCATACTAACTATAGTTGCATACGCTGTGGCTAAATCTCTGGGGCGGTACTATAGAAAAAAGAGGTATTAAAGAAGGGTAAATGCTGTAAAATTAAACTGATGGATATTCAAAAAGTTAAAAATTATTGGTTAGAAGAGGCGGAGGATGACCTGCGGGTTATGTATCATCTGTTTGAGTCAAGAGATTATTCCTATGCCCTGTTTTTTGGACATCTTACCGCAGAGAAAATCCTGAAAGCCCTTTATGTTGTTAGGAACAAGGAACATGCCCCCTACAGCCATAATCTTGAACGCGTGGCGGTGCTTTCAGGAATTGAATTAACTGACGATATGAGTAGCCAGCTTGAGAAAATTTCTCGTTATAATATTGAATCCAGATACCCTGATGATATGCGAGAGTTTAGAAAACTATGTACAGAAGAATTCACCCAAAATGAAATATCACAAATAGAGGAGATTTTTAAATGGGTTCGGTCAATGCTGATATAATGGATAAGGCTCTCCAATTTCTCATTGTGCTGAAGGAGCAGAGGATTAATGTTACAGCAGCCTATCTTTTCGGCTCCTATGCGAAGGGCAATCCTCATAAATGGAGCGATATTGATATAGCTATAATCTCGCCTGATTTTTCATCAGGCAGATTTGAGAACAGCCTGCGTCTTATGAAAATTGCGTCAAAAATTGACCTATCCATAGAGCCGGTGGCATATCATCCTGATTCCTTTGTTGACGAAGACCCGCTTGTATGGGAAATAAAAAAGGAAGGCATACCATTGGAGATTGAACATGGAATTAATCGTTAGACTTAAACAGCATACCCCAATAATCCACTTCCAGTGGGACCAGAAGGGTGCAACCCTGCGGGCAACAGAGTTCAAGCCGAAGTTGGATAGGTATATAAAGAAAAAATATTATGGAAATGATCAAAATATCAGACTTAAATATCAGGTGAGAATAAAGTATTTATCTCCTCTAACTATTAATGGAACACAAAAGAACCTGCATAAAGATAGTATGTTTTTTGGAAATCTAAATCAACCAGAACATAAGAAAAAATTTGAGATATACGGCAGTGAGCTTGAGTTACGGTTTAATACCCATTTTGACACAAAACTTAAAACGCAGATTGAAGAAACCTTACCAATATGTCTTGCCCTTGAAAACTTTGGGACGAGAAATAATAAAGGCAACGGGTGCTTTTTCTATAAAGATAAAACGATAAATGATTTTGAAGCTGTTTTAAAGCAGTATGCAGCACCATCTTCTGTTTGTTACTGGGACTGCAATTTTTCAGATGCCATATTTTCCATAAAAACAGTTTACTCATTATTAAAATCAGGTATTAATCTAACATCTAATCCCGTTCTGTCTAAAACAGCGTACAATACGCTGGAAAAAGATTATAAGATTGATTTTAATCTTCTCAAGAGCGAGACGCTAATAAGACAAATAAATAGCACTGGATATTACGAGGTTTTTCTTAATACAGCAAAGAAAAAGAAAATAGAATTATCATCTTCTGCTTATGGATTCCTTAAAAAGATGAAAAAAGAAACATACTACAAATCCCTTCTGTTCAAATACTTCAAAGACAAAAATATCACATGGGACAAAAAGGCGATTAAAATGAAATTCCTTCCAACTGTCAATTCTGATAAATGGTATAGCAATGATCAAAAATTTGTAAGGGGATTATTGGGCATATCTGATGTCCAGAGTTGGCATACATATAATAAGACATTGACAATCAAGAGCAATATGTTTGAAAGAGTTCCATCACCAATAGTCTTTAAAGTATTTGATAAAGACAATGGTCAAACAAGGATTTACTTTTTTGCAAAAGATTTTTATATGCACCTACTTGGCAAAACTTTTAAATTTACCATGTCAGGATGTGGGGGTGATTTAGACCTTGATATTCCAAATTATTTTGACATCAACCAATATATGGAATATGCAGTTGGTGAGATCAATAATCTGAACATAAACAATAACGGCAGTGTTACGACAGGACTGGTAAAAAAAGTTGATTATATTTTAACAAAGGTTAAGAGTTCACAAATAAAGAAATTATAGAGTTATGTCTTCTCAAAATAATAACTTTCAATTCTATACAGGTTTTACCATAGGGCCCATCTATGAT
Source organism: Deltaproteobacteria bacterium CG_4_8_14_3_um_filter_43_13 (assembly GCA_002782605.1). Classification (GTDB taxonomy): domain Bacteria; phylum Desulfobacterota; class UBA8473; order UBA8473; family UBA8473; genus UBA8473. The sequence goes on from PFIF01000234.1 coordinate 14,124, forward strand.
GTCCTTTCTTATGCGAGGAAGACGAGGGAGCTGTGGTTTGGCTCTTACTTCTTTTCATGGTTCATGGAAAAGATAATTGAGGAGCTTGCAAAGAACAGTGCTATTGAGTTTCTTGTGCCGTATGTAGGAAAACCATTTCAGCCAAATAATTCCATAACAGGCAAATATCATGACAGATTTATTATACGGTCATCACTGGACAAGGATAACCTTTATAACGAAATACAAAAGGCAAGCGATGAAGCACTGGAGCTTTTTGTTGATTTGATAGACGCGATTGTAAAACCTCCTGCCGAATATGTAGCAAAGATGGATAAAGACAGGGTTAGAGATGAACTCAAGGGCTATATCCAGAGGAATTTTGTAGTCCTTGAGCCATCGGCTATTGATGAAGGCAATGTGGTTAAATCTATAAGCAGTTATCTTGACTCAATGGAGGAAAACCGGTTTTTCAATACAGGCATTTTAGACAAAACATGCTCTATATGCAAGACCTTGCCTGCTGTTGTGGAGAATAAGATATGGGTTAGAACATGGGTTAAAACTGAGACTGGCTGGGTTTACGATGAGGACAGACAAAAGGAAAAACTCTGCCCCTTATGCTTTATCAAGTATTTCTGCTATAAGAGCGATGAGATAAAGAAGAAAATCAACCAAAAGGACTTCAGCTATCCACCAATCCTTGATATATCAGCAGGGGAACTGCTTACCGCTGAGGTAAAGAACACAAATCTTAACTTATTTAACGACCCCGAAAAGGATTATGATTTTGAGGATATAGAAAAAGCTGTTACGAGTGTATACGACAAAGAGAAAGCAAAGGAAATTATTAAGCCTTACCATAAATACCTCGCCATAGTTCAGGCAGATGGTGACAATCTCGGAGAGGTTTTAAAACAATATCCAAATCCTGATGATATAGCCATCAAGTTTTCAAAGCCCCTTCTGGACTTTGCAAAAGAGGCTGGAGGGATTATCAATTCATACAGAGGTCATCCCATCTACATTGGCGGTGACGACATCCTTGCCTTTATGCCCGTTGCCATTAAGGGGGATGACAGCAGCACAAAAACGGTCTTTGACCTTGCAATGGACCTTTCAGATAAATACAGAGACATTGTAGATAAGAAAAATGGAAAAACAACACTCTCCATAGGTATAAACATCGCTTATTACAAACATCCTCTTTCAAGGGCGATGCGCAATACAAGAGAACAGCTTTTTAATAAAGCAAAGGCGGGCAGTAAAAATGCCCTTGCTATGCTTCTTACCAAACATTCAGGACATCAGATAGGCTTTAAATTCAGATTTAACACACGAGAGATTGAAATCTTCAGCAAACTTTTGGGTGAGACACTTGCAGGGCAAATAGACCTTCCCCATTCACTGCACCATAACCTTTCAAGATTTAAAACTGTCATTGCCCATACACCTGATGAAGATAGATTAAATGTCTTTTTTAAAAATAATTTTAATGAGCCAGAGCATAGCAAGTATGATAAGGGCATTGCCGTTGTAGCCGATTACTTCAAAAAGGTTATGTTGTGCGAGCATGAAGGCAACAGGCTTAATTGTGTTGAAGAAATACTAAGCAAATTGGCATTCATAAAGTTTTTAAGGGGTGAAAAGTAGATGTCAACGCCTTATCTCATAAGATTCACGCCTGTTAATAGATTCTTTTTCGGAAGTTCACACTCCTTTGCAGAGGGATTTTATGTAGAGTCCATGAAGTATCCTCAACCTACGACAATACTCGGATGTCTGAGAAATACAATCCTCATACAAGAAGGTATAGTAAAAGATGATGGGACAGGCAGACATATCCCTGATATAGATAATAGTGATGCCAAAGAACTCACCGGCACATCTGCGATAAATGGACTTGATGACAGTGACGACAATTTTGGAGTTATAGAGAGAGTTTCACCTGTCTTTATGGTTAAACAAAGTGATGTCGGAATAGATGACATTCTTTTCTCTATCCCAGCAGATATTGAGCAGATAGACAGCTTTTTCAGATACATTAAGTATAAGAAAAAAGATAACGCCATATCAAGCTACTCAGGCATGAGAAAGTCTTTTGCCATATTATCAGACAAGAATCCGAAACTCCCCCCTCCATCAAGTCTTTGGGGAAAAGACTTCTGGGATGCATATCTAAACAATCAGCAGATTTTTTATAACCCTGATTATACTGATGACAAGATTTTTAAAACCCATATAAGCATTGGAATAGGTTGTGAAAATAAAGATGCAGGTGGAGGGAAACGCTACTTCAAGAAGACAACAATAAAAGGGATGTTCTATACAAAGATTGATTACTCTCTGCATAAAGGCTATTCCTTTGGAGTTATTGTGTGGCTGAGTGATAACAATATCCTGAAAGATGATATAGCGCTTATGGGCGGTGAACAGTCCGCTTTTCACATGGAAATTACTCCTGCCACTAATAGCATATTCTCATCCCATCCTGTTACAGATGCCATAATTAAGGATAATTGTAATTTCTTTAATAATGTAAGTTCCTGCACTAACAATGACAAATTGATTGCCCTATCTCCCCTTGTCTTTGATGAAACAATAAACTCCAGTCTGAATGATATTATGGAGCATAGGGTTGTAAGGGGCATCCATTCTATAAAAACAATAAAAAAGATTGGTCCTGTGAAGTCTGAGGCGGTTTCTATGATACCAGCAGGCTCTGTCCTTTATCCTGAAAAATCAGTAAACCTTACTGGCTGGAAAATACCGTATAAGATTGGTTATAACTATGTGATAAAAACAGAAAGGGGGTAAAAATGTTTATACACAACTCCTACATAATAGAAGCTCTCACAAATACCCATGTGGGCTCAGGGGATACGAGTTTTGGAACGGTGGATAACCTTATCCAGAAAGACCCTGTTACATCCCTTCCCGTATTCCATTCCTCCAGCATCAAGGGTGCAATAAAAGAGCATATGGAGCAATATGTAAAACCTCCTGCCATAATACCCCCTGCAGATTTTAACCTCATATTTGGTGAGGCAGAAGATAGACCTGGCGTGGTAAAATTCTACGATGCAAGGCTTTTAACCTTGCCCCTCCGCTCAACACGCAGGGTCTTTTACCATTGTACATCGCCTGAAATTATTCTTGACTATTTGAGTGCCATTAAAACCTTCGGGGACGCAACAAGGTTTGACAATCTGGAAAAACTTTTAAATCTTTTTAATGGGTTGAAATCCCAATTTGACGACAGTGAATTTCTTGTCTTTAACAATGATGCAAATAACGAGAGGTATCTGGAGATCGAAGACTATGGGAAAAACAAGAAATATTCCATAACTGACATATCAATAAATGGATTAATTACTAAATACATGGGGGTTGATATAAATAATCTTGCTGTATTCACAGATGATATATTTTATAGGATTTGCAAGGACTCTCTGCCTGTCATAGCAAGGAATAAGATTGGAGAGGATGGCACAAGTGAAAACCTTTTCTATGAGGAGGTGCTTCCGAGAAGGAGCAGGCTTTGGTTCATGCTGGGATTTGATAATAATATTACGGTTAATGGACAGTTTGAAACAAAACTAACATCTGACCTCATACAGATAGGGGCAAATGCATCCATAGGCTATGGGGTTACAAGGATAAGTCTGGCAGGAGGCGGTGTATGAACAAAAAACGGATAGAAGAGATGATTCCCATTGCAATGGAGATACTCAACAGTGAAAAAGAAGAAATTAAAGATATAATTCAAAAAAAAGATGGTGAGAAAGTCCTTATATCAAAATACGACGGCTATATTGCATCATATGGTCCAACAATCAGGCAGTCAGGGCTCATGCAAGCTGTGAACTTCCATGAAAACCATAAAACAGGGGACAGGAAAAAGATTAACGACCTAATAGTTAACATACTTAAGGATTCCGGTTTTATAGGCGGCGATGAATCCAGTAATTTAAGCAAACTGGTGATGAACTACGATTCTGACCCCGCTAAAAAGTCAAAAATAACGATATTGATTCTTGAAGCCATTACAGCCTGCAAGCTGGCAATGAGGACATTCAAGAAAGAAAAACCAGAGGGCGGATCCCATGACTAACGCTTCTTTTGTCTATTATAGAAGTCCGAATTTTGGCAGAGACCTTAATGAAAAAGAATTTAAACTTGCCGCAATACAAGGCATCAACTATGCCGATTATTTCAAGATAGACAAAACCCTCATCTTTAATTTGAAAACTACTTACCCCGGACTCATCATCGGGGCTGGTTATACTCACCCTGCTCTTAAAGAGGGTGATTTTCAACTCGGCTTTTACTTTGACCATACTACAGGCATGCCTGTAATACCTGGTTCAACTGTAAAAGGGATACTCAAAAGTGTATTCCCCAAAAAGGGGGAGGCTGACGAGATAAAAAGAGAGAAACTGAAATATTTTAATGGATTGATAAAGCAAATAACAGGCAAAGACACCTTGCTCAATGATAACAATTGGGGAAAGTTATTTGAAAAAGGAAATATCTTTTTTGATGCCTTTATATCAGCCATTCCTGACAATGGCAGGGTATTCGCTGAAGATTATATAACACCCCACAAAAACATATTCAAAAATCCTATCCCGATCCGTTTTCTGAAGATAGCCCCTGATGTAACCTTCACCTTTCAGTTTAAACTCAAAGATGGTTGCTTTAAGAATAGTCAAAAAATATCTTCCAACGAAAAACTTAAACTTTTTAAACAGATTTTACTTGATTTCGGCATAGGTGCAAAGAGAAATGTGGGGTATGGTAATTTGATAGAAGCATAAAACAACGGAATCGGCATCTTCATCCAGGTCTTCTGGGAGGAAAAGACAATCACGGAGCCGCTGTGACAAGAAAGAAAAAGGGTAAATAATAGAGGCTTTGCAGGAGGCTTAAATGGTAATTGACAAGTTACAGATTGAAAAAATAATTACCTTGGCAAAGATATATGGAGTAACTCGTTTGATCCTTTTTGGCAGTGCAGCAGAAACGCCATCAGAAGCGAAAGATATTGACCTGGCATGTGATGGAGTTAAGGGATGGAAACTCTATGAATTGGCAGCAAGACTTGAGGATGAATTAAAAACACCTCTGGATATAGTTCCCCTCAGCCCTCCATCCAGATTTACAAGATATATTGAGAAAAAAGGTAAGATCTTATTATGACCTTAAACGACCTCGTCAACGAAATCAGCATTGAGTTAGAACAGATCGAAACCATATTACATGAACTCTCATCTTTGCGTGAAGACACGGTGGGAAGAGAGCCTACTACTCGTGAGAAAACAGCAGCGGCTTCTTTTCTAGCGCAATTTTACAACGGCATAGAGAATATCCTCAAGCGTATCAGCCGGTTCAATTCTATCCCTCTACCAACTGGTGAGGTATGGCATATAGATTTATTTAAAAGGTTTTGTTCGCCACCTTACAAATCGTTGCCTGTCCTATTTGATGAAACTCTGGCATTAGCCATGTCGTCTTTCCGGAAATTCAGGCATGTTGTTTATCACGGATACGGTTTTCAGATGGACTGGAGCCGCATGCAGGAGGCACTTGATAGTATTGATGATGTATTTAATAGATTTAAGACAAGACTTCAAGATTATTTGCAGGTACTTGAGAAAGAAAAGTAATGCGCCGCCCTCCTCATCGGTATCTTCATCCAGGTCTTCTGGGAGGAAAAGACGATTACGGAGCCTTTGTGAGGAAATGTAATGGAAGAGCTACATAGACACGAAGAAAATGAAATTTCGCAGGAGAAACTTTTCGTGCTGAAACCGGAAGAGAGGACTGCTGTGCTGGAGTTTGCAAGACTTCTAAGAGACAGGTTTGGTTCGATGGTCAAAGAGATTATATTATTTGGCTCTAAGGTGAGAAAAGACAGTGATAAAGAATCAGATATTGATATACTAATAGTCTCTACCAATTTATCATGGGAAATAAAGAAGTCAATCTCGGAACTGGCAGCAGAGGAGAATTTAAAACACAATGTGCTTATATCCACTATAAGGTATGACGTGGCTACATGGGAAAATCCAGCAGTAAAAGCCTCTCCTTTTGGTAAATCTGTAAGAAAAGAGGGAATATGGCTCTAACTCCTGAGCAAAAGGCACTTGCAAAACATAGATTTGAAAGGGCTGAGACAACACTAACCGAAGCAATAGATGAACTGTCTCGCAAGAATTTTAGATTAACAGTGAACAGAGCCTATTATTCAGTCTTCTATGCAATGAGAGCTTTCCTCGCTACAGTAGATAAGGATTCTTCAAAACATTCTGGTGTCGTATCTCTTTTTAATCAACATTTTATACAGACAGGTTCTGTTCCTGAAGTCAGCTTTAAGTCCATCCAGTCACTCATGGATTTGAGACACGAAGGAGATTATCAGGATTTTGCTGAGATAACCGAAGACGAGGCTAATGGTGCAATAGAATCGGCAAAAATAATAATCAGGATGCTAAAAGAAAAATTGGAGAAACTCCTTGCAAGTGAAAAATAAAAGCCTTGTTTTAAAATGTATATTATTCCAGTCCCTCTGAGCTTGACTCATACACACAGAAAGCTAAAGAACTGGCAGGTGAGGGCAATGAGGTTGTGCTTACTGGCGCGGCACCTGTCTGGCTTTATCTGAAGGTTGCCCATGCCCTGCACGGTAAGGCAAGGAAGTTGATTTATCGTTCTCCTGTAACTGGTGATGTGGTGATCTTTGACCATAGCCCTTATTAAACGAAGAGATAAATAGGAAGAGCAGCATCTTCATCCAGGTCTTTAAGGTAGGTGATCCGCCATTTTTACCCCCAGTCCCCTGGACTATCTCTATTTTTTTAAATACAGAATAATCCTTAAGGCAAAAGAACCCATCTCTCTTCCGTCCTACAAGGGTTCAGCCCTGCGGGGTGTTTTCGGCTCTGCTTTGAGACGGACTGTCTGCATATTGAAAAAGTCCACATGTGTTGATTGCCCTTTTAAATTTAATTGCGTGTATTCAGCCATCATGGAAACACCAATCCCGAAAGACCACCCTGACTCCAGGAAATACAAAAACGCCCCTCATCCTTACATCATTATTCCACCGCTTACCAGCAGGCAGCATTTCGAGCCTGGTGATGGAATGTCTTTTGAGGTTGTACTTATCGGCAAGGCAAACGAATACCTCCCCTATTTCATCTATGCCTTCACTGAGATGGGCCGGCTTGGCATCGGGAAAGGGAAGGGTAAATTTGACGTGACATCTGTTCAGGCATTGGATTTAAAAGACCAAGAGAAAGAGATATTTAATGGCACGAAGCTCCTTGCGTCCTTAGAGAACAGGATTGACTACAAATCTTTTAAGGATGAAAAATTCCAGGGTGAGGAAATTACCCTGTCTTTTGAAACCCCGGTAAGAATCAAGGTAAATGAGAGGTTATCGTCGGACATCCCCTTTGAGCTCCTTATCAGGAGGCTCTCAGAAAGGGCGTTCCTGCTTGCCAACCTCCACTGTGGGGCAGAGCTTGACAACTTTGGAAAGTTTGCTAAAGGCTCCGAGGAAGTTCGAATTGTGAGAAATAAATTACACTGGCAAGACTGGGAAAGGTATTCGTCCAGGCAGCAGACCAGAATGAAATTTGGTGGGTGGGTTGGTGAGATAATCTACCAGGGTGACTTTCAAAGGTTCTTACCCCTTTTAAGGCTTGGAGAACATATCCATGTAGGTAAAAATACGACCTTTGGCCTGGGGAAATATCGGATAATAGGATTTTAGATTTCGGATTTCGGATTTCGGATTCGTAAATGACAACGGAAAACTTATACACCAATATATGCAGGATGGAAAACCTGCTCGCTGCCTGGGCAAAGATCAAGGAGAAGGGTTCTGCGGGCGGTATAGACAGGTCTGTTTTTTCGCTTATCACCAAAGGGGAAGAGGTTGAGGTGGAAAAAGGTTTTTTAACGAACGAGACCAGGAAAAGGGTGGCAGAAAAGGTGCTCGAAAGGATAAATACCATTGAGATATTCAGAGCCAGAGAGATGAGACTTTCACAGATTATGAAAGGGCAAGCCCATGCCGTGGTTGCATTTCTTGAGGGTAAATTAACACATTATCGCCCTTACATAGCGAAATGGTAATGAAACAATATCTTGTAGTTGCGTATGATATTGCCGATG
>PFIF01000154.1 GCA_002782605.1 Deltaproteobacteria bacterium CG_4_8_14_3_um_filter_43_13
CCCTATATATGGTTAGCCCGCGGCTTCTTGAACAAAGGATTGAATGTGACCTTTCAGGTCTCATCAATCCTTATTGGTTATCTTTTTTCCGTGCTCTCATTCTCGATCATTTTTTTGATGATCGCTTTTAATTGTGGCACAGATTCTTTAATCGTTTTCCATAGAATGTCGGCTTCTGTTTCCCAGTAGTGATGAGTTAAACGATCTTTCATCCCTGCAACCGATCGCCAAGGTATATCAGGATATTTTTCAGTAAACGAATCAGGAATTTTTTTAACAGCTTCTCCAATAATCTCAAATTCTCTTTCTACGGCACGGATTGTTTTCTCATCGTTTGCGAAAGCCTCATAATTCATATGGAGCACAAACCCGTAAATAGCATCGGTTGCCTTCAAGATATCTTCAAGAAAATGTAAAACAGTCCTCTGAGTCATACGTAAACCACCTCTTTGATAATAGAGTCCTTGAGTTGAGGTTTTATACCTTTATTAGTTACCAAGTCCACTTTTACCCCAACGATTTCACTCAGGTAGTATTCCAATTCTATCAAAGTAATGAGGCTTGGAGCATCTTCATAATCTATCAACACATCAAGATCACTGCTTTGATGTTGATCTCCTCGAACATACGAACCAAAAACGCCTAAGCGGTTAACTTTATATTTTTTTAGGAGAATTGGTTTTTGTTCGGTCAATCTCTTCTTGATTTCATTAAAAGTTTTCATTGTTGTGCTTTCCATCGATAGGTTGGTGTTTATTATAAAAAATAACCTGCAAATCAGCGACGCGCGAAGCACCACCAGACCATGGTTTTTCCCTACTGATTTGATCAGAACACGTGGTTGCGCGTCCGCTGGATTTGCTGGTTAGCGGTTTTCGATCTTTCCTTCATCATCAAAAGAAATGAAAGATACAATATCACTAAACCACATTCTCTCTCCTCAAATCTTCAATTTCCTCCTTACTGTACCCAAAGGCAAGGAGCACCTCTTCTGTATGCTCTCCCATCCCAGGAGGAGGGCTTTTGATCTCAGCAGGGGTTTCTGAGAATTTAACCGGGAATGGAACCTGCTTTATCTTACCTAATTTGAGATCATCTATCTCTCGAACCAAACCTCTGTGTATGATGTGAGGATCGGAAAAGACCTCTTCCATTGTATAAACAGGGCCACACGGAACACGGGCATCATTCATCTCTTTAAGCCACTCATCTCTGGTTTTTTTCAAAAATACAGACCTCAGTTTTTCAGATATCTCCTTACCATTCTCGATCCTCTTTCTATGAGTGCTGTATCGGGTATTATTCAGAAACTCTTCCAGACCCAGTACCTTGCAGAGACTTTCCCAGAAATGCTCCTCCAATGCCCCTACGGTAACCTTCTTGCCATCCTTCGTCTCAAATATGTCATTAGCAGGCGACAGATGACCCATCTCAGTAACCGTTGGTATGTCTCCCCCAGCAAGATACCCCCCGGCGCGAACACTCATCCATGAAACAATGCCATCGGTCATTGAGACGTCTATATACTGGCCTTTCCCTATCTTATCTCGCGCCATTAGGGCTGCAAGGATCGAGACTGTGGCAAACATACTTGAACTGAGATCGCCTACTGGTATGCCGGGCTTTGCAGGTGGTTCCCCCACTCGACCAGGCAAGCTCAGTATCCCTCCCACTCCTAAGTAATTGATGTCATGGCCTGGTATGTCTCGGTATGGCCCATCCTGACCAAAACCAGATATGGAACAATAAACGATCATAGGATTTATCTTGCTGACCTTTCCGTAGTCAACACCCAACCTCTCTGTTACACCTGGGCTGAAACCTTCTAATACAACATCCGATTTCTCTACCATCCGATAAAAGACTTCCTTCCCCTTATCGGATTTTAAGCTCAAGGTAACGCTCTTCTTGTTTCGATTAACACTCATGAAAATCTCTGGAATCATCTCCCGTACATAATCCCCTACCCCGGGTTGCTCAAACTTGATTACCTCTGCTCCCAGGTCTCCTAGCAGCATAGAGCAATATGGACCAGGCAAAAGTCGCGATAGATCCAAGATTCGTATCCCTTCCAAAGGCAACGTCATTGAACATCTCCTCCTTTTAGATTCGGGGTCAAACCCGTGTAGGGGCAGGTTTCATACCTGCCCTTACCCAAATGTCGGGTCAGACCCCAAATGTCAGTAAACGATGAACAGGCTAATGAGCCTCACCCCAGCTCTTTCCAATCCCAATATCAACCTTTAAAGGCACCAGGAGTTCCATTACCCCTTCCATCTCCTCTTTCACCATCTCCGCCACACTACCTACCTCATCATCTGGCACTTCAAAGACCAATTCATCATGAACCTGCATGATCATCTTGGCAGAAAATCCCACCTTTGAAATCCTTCTTGAGATGCTGATCATGGCAACTTTTATTAAATCGGCGGCGCTACCCTGGATAGGCGTATTTATGGCGGTGCGTTCAGCAAACTGTCTGGTGGGATGATTCTTACTGTTTATCTCCGGAAGGTAACGACGTCGGTTCAACAGGGTTGTTACGTAACCATCTTTTTTGGCCTGAAGCAAGATCTTTTCAATATATCTCTTTACTCCTTCATGTCTCTGAAAGTAGTTATCAATATAATCCTGCGCCATCTTCATGTTTATCCCCAATTCCTGGGCTAAACCAAAAGAACTCATCCCGTATATAACTCCAAAGTTGATTACCTTTGCCTGTCTACGCATTTCAGAAGTGACCATTGATGGGATAATGCCGAATATCTCTGCTGCTGCTTCTGAGTGGACATCCCGATCGTTCTTAAATGAATCTACAAGTATATCATCCTCTGAAATATGGGCCAAAAGCCGAAGCTCTATCTGAGAATAATCAGCAGAGATTAAAGACCATCCATCTTCAGGGATAAATGCCTGGCGGATTTTTCTACCCTCTTGTGTCCTTATAGGAATGTTCTGTAAATTAGGATCACTGCTGCTTAATCTCCCGGTAGCAGTAACGGTCTGGTTATAAGAGGTATGAATTCTTCCTGTTTCAGGGTGAATCAGCCTTGGCAGAGCATCCAGATAGGTAGATTTTAATTTTGTCATACTTCTGTATTCCAATATCTTTGCCGGCAATTTATGTTCAAAAGCCAGCCTGCTCAGGGTGTTTACGTCGGTAGAATATCCTGTTTTTGTCCGCTTTGCTCCTGGCAACCCCAGTTTCTCAAACAGGATATTGCCCAACTGTTGAGTAGAGTTGATATTGAACTCCTCTCCTGCCAGATTATATATCTCTTTCATAAGCAGGTTTAACTTAACCTCCATCTCTTTGGACATCCTTAAGAGAAAGTCCACATCCACCTTAACCCCATTCATCTCCATATCTGCCAGGACCAGGATTAAAGGCATCTCGATATTATAAAAAAGGTCGGCAAACCCCTCTTTTGCAAGCCTCGGTACCAATAAATTCGACAGGAGGAACGTAACATCAGAGTCTTCACATGTATAGATTGAGGCCTTCTCAATATCTATCTGATCGAATGTCAGGGTATTCTTGCCTTTTCCTGCTAAATCTTTATAGGATATCATCTGGTGGTCAAGATATTCCCTGGCAATATCCTCAAGATTATGATTGTGTTTCGATGGATTTAACAGGTAAGATGCCACCATTGTATCACAATTTATCCCTGAAAGTTCAATGCCGTACCGCCGAAGCACCACATAGTCATACTTCACGTTCTGTCCTATCTTCTTGATACCCGTATCTTCAAGGATTGGCTTTAAAAACCGGAGCACATAGTCCATTCTCATCTGTTTCGGGGCTCCCAGATAGCGATGGGCAAGGGGTACATAAAACGCATCATGGGGTTTATAAGAAAAGGATATCCCCACTAACCCGGCCAGCATGGGGTCTTTTGATGTAGTCTCCAAATCCAATGCGAACTCGCGAGAGTTCTTCAACCCCTCAATCAATCTGCCAAATTCTTCTTCGGTAAGGACCACACTGTAATTCTCAGTGGGGAGTACCCCCTGTGACGAAAACTCCTTTAGGAATTTTGTAAATTCCAGTTCCTTAAAGATATTCTTTATCTTTTCCATGTCAGGTTCGGATAGAGAAAAATCATTAAAATCATAGGTCAGAGGGACATTGACATCTATTGTTGCCAACTCTTTACTTAGCCTCGCCTGACCGCCAAATTCTAAAAGGTTTTCTCTTCTCCGTTTACCTGCAACCTTATCCACATTGTTCAGGAGATTCTCAATTGTGCCAAATTCCTTTATCAATTCTATAGCTGTTTTCTCACCAATACCCGGGACACCTGGGATGTTGTCAGATACATCACCTGCCAGCCCCATAATCTCTACTAATCGAGACGGCTCAACACCAAATCGATCTATTACTTCTCTGGTTCCACACTTCTTATCTTTCATGGTATCGAGGGTAATTGTATCTTCTGTTATGAGTTGAAGCATATCCTTATCACCGGTAACTATGACAACCTCTACCCCTTTCTTCTCACTCTCTTTAGCGATAGTGCCTATGATGTCATCCGCTTCAAAGCCTGTCATTTCCAGAACAGGGATATTAAAACCATCGACGACCTTTTTGATATAGGGGATTTGTGGAACGAGATCATCCGGCATGGCCGGTCTGTTTGCCTTGTATTGATCGTAGATCTCATGGCGGAATGTAGGACCTTTAACATCGAAGACAACAGCCATATGGTCAGGTTTGTAGTCTTTTATTACCTTCAACAGCATGTTACAAAAACCGAATATTGCATTTGTTGGAAAACCGGATGAGGTAGAGAGACGACCTACAGCAAAGTATGCCCTGTATATATAAGAACTCCCATCTATCAAAAATAGACGGGGTTTAGAAGACATAGCTTTCTCCAAATATACGGGTAACAGGGGTTAAAGGATTCGGGGTCTAACCCGACATCCACTCAATAACCTTTACGTTTTGTACAAAGTAAATATATTAGTAACCAGGCATTATGTCAACGTTAAATTAAGTTTAACCATCTCTCTCTTAACTTGAC
>PFIF01000051.1:0-4949 GCA_002782605.1 Deltaproteobacteria bacterium CG_4_8_14_3_um_filter_43_13
CTCCCCCATCAAGGGGGAGGGAATTATTTATAGTAATTCATAGTAAAGGTATTAAAGGGACATTCCACTAGCCTTATTTTATTCACTAATTCCCAGAGCCTTCTCTATTTCTGCCAGAGCCTTTTTCACATTCATGGGCATGGATTCCGTTACCCTTTCACCAGAAAGATGGAGATGATAAGGAAAAGTACCCAATTCCTTGTGATGCCTTACATTGTCCCATCTTTTGATTAATCTTTTATCCGATGTTTGCCAGTGAAAACTGTAAGTTTCGGTATAAACCCCAGCCTTTCTAACCTCAACATATTCGGCAAATTCCAAAAGATCCCCATTAGCCAGGCTACATTTTATCCGGATATAACCCTCCTCCTCCCCCACTTCTCGTTTTACCACTCTAAAAGAAGAAACTACCGGATTTACGGAAAGCTCTCCTATTATCCCTTCCAGATAGTCCTCAATCATTTACATCTTTCCTTCCAGGGTATTCTTCCTCTCAAGAAGGCGGTTGCGCATCTGGTAAAGGGAAGACCATTCCACAAAGTCCATCTCATCTCCGAGGAGACCCCCATTGAATTCTTTAAAAAAAATAGAAGATTCCTTTTCATAGGTTTGCTCGAACTTTTTTAATTCTTTGTTTAGTCTCTTTATTTCTTCCTCATATTTTTGAATCTTATAGTTTAGCATTTTGGAGATGGTCTTGGAGATAAAGGAATCTTCCCCATGTTCCTGAATAAACTTCTCCAGATTTTTTACCTTCGATAATGTTTGCTCCATATTATCACCTCATAAATGTATCGATCTTTTGCGCCGCAAGGGTTCAAGGGGTCGAGGATTCCAGGATTCGAGAGTAGTAAAGAAGAGATTCTCCCTTGATCACTTGACCCCTCAAGTCATCGGCTTTAGCCGATGGTAGTTGACTTTAGGTTCTATAGTTGGCATTTATAGTTACATATTCCGGAGACAAGTCAGCGGTAAAGACCCTGGCATCACTTGAGCCGGTGTTCAAATCTATTACAACCTTAAATTCTTCCCTCTGAAGTACTTTGGATGCCCTTTCTTCCTGTTCAATCCCTGTGCCAACTCCGTTTTTAACCACCATTATATCTTCAAAAGATATGTTAATCTTCTCTGGATCAACATTGACTCCTGATGCTCCAATGGCTGAAATGATCCTTCCCCAATTGCAATCTTCTCCGAAAAAAGCTGTCTTTACCAGATTTGAATTTGCAACACTGAAGGCTACTTTGGCCGCATCATGGTACTCTTTTGAATTTACAACACTGATCTCGACAAATTTTGTAGCTCCTTCCCCATCTTTAACGATCATACTGGACAACTTTACCAGGACATCCACCAGTAGGTTTCTAAAAAGCCCAAGATCCTGAGAATGTCCGGTTATAGTTGGATTTTTAGCCTTTCCGTTGGCCAGAACCATGGCCATATCATTAGTACTGGTTTCACCGTCTATACTTATACTGTTAAAAGAACACCTGATGCCCTCTTTAAAGACCTTTTCCAGGGTTTCAGCTTCAATAGCCGCATCTGTTAAGATGAACGAAAGCATAGTGGCCATATTGGGCATTATCATCCCTGCCCCTTTTGCCACGCCACATATAGTAATCTCTTTAGTACCGATTGTTTCTTTTTTCCACACTACCTTGGGATGTGTATCAGTGGTCAATATTGCCTCTGCTGCGGAAAGGATTCCATCAGGGGTCAGTCCCTCTACAAGTTGAGGAATATTTTTGGAGATTATTTCTATGGGAAGCCTTTTCCCAATCACCCCTGTTGAAGCAACCAAAACCAGTGCCTCGTCTATCTTCAGCTTCTGTGCCGCGAGTCTAGACATTAATTGGGCATCCTGCAGCCCTGCCTCTCCAGTACATGCGTTAGCATTGCCGCTGTTTACAACAATCGCCTGACATAAATGCCTTTTTGCCTTTTCTATGCTTACCAAAATCGGCGCAGCCTTAACCCTGTTTTGAGTAAAAACCGCTGCTGTGGCAGCCGGTGTCTCTGAATAGATTAGGGCTAGGTCTTTCACTTTATTCCGCTTGATTCCCGCTGAAATGCCACTGGCTAAAAACCCGGGCACAACAAATCTCATATGATTATCCCCTTTTTTGCATTAAGTCCTTACATACATAGTTTTAGCTTAGACACTTTCCACTTGACCCCTTTGAAGACAGCACTTTTTGTATTTTTTTCCACTACCACAAGGGCACGGCTCATTTCTGCCTGTCTTGTTGCCCCCCCTTTTAACGGGTTGCTGTTTCTCAGTTTGCGTCTCATCTTCCCCCCTGGAGAGAAAAAATCGTTGCTGTCTGGTCGGAACCAGTGATGAAAAATCTTCCTCCCTGGCCAGTTGAACCCTGTATAGCTTCTCTAAAGCGTCTTCTTTAATCCGGTTAATCATATCCATAAACATTCCATAGCCTTCTCTTTGGTATTCATGAAGGGGATTCTTCTGGCCGTACCCTCTGAGTCCAATGCCTTCTCTCAGGTGATCCATAGCCAGAAGATGATCTTTCCAGAGGCTGTCAATACCCTGGAGATATATAACCCTCTCCAAATAGCGCATAGCGGTTTCACCTAGCTCTGCCTCTTTTCTATTATAAAACTCCCTGCCCTGAGAGGTTATCGATTCAATTAGCTTTTCTCGGGTCAAACTATCAACAGTGATATTGTCAGTATCTATCCGAAAAGAGAACTGTTTGTAAATAGCTTCGTTTAAACCTTTAATGTCCCACTCATCTGGATAGGATTTTTCATCAACATAAACCCCGGTAATCTCTTCAATTACTTCCTCTGTGATTTCTTCGATATTTCCCTTTAAGTTTTCACTGCTCAATACTTCCCTACGTTCTTTATAGATTACTTCTCGTTGCCTATTCATAACATCATCATATTCCAGCAGATGCTTACGTATGTCGAAATTATGACCCTCCACCTTACGCTGTGCATTCTCTATTGCCTTACTGACTAGTCCATGCTCGATTGGTTGCCCCTCTTCCATCCCCAATTTATCCATGATAGTGGAGATTCTTTCGGCCCCAAAGATCCTTAGTAGATCATCTTCCAAAGAGAGGTAAAATTTGGAGGAGCCTGGATCACCCTGTCTGCCCGATCTTCCTCTCAACTGGTTGTCAATGCGGCGGCTCTCATGCCTTTCTGTACCCAGGATATGTAATCCACCCAGGGCTATAACCTCCTCTTTTTCCCTGCGACATATCTGCATCATTTGGTCCAGGGTCTCTTGATATTTCTCTGAATGAATATCCTTCTCTACTTTTTCTGCAGCCAGAAACTCCGGATTTCCACCCAGAATAATGTCGGTTCCTCTTCCAGCCATATTGGTCGAAATTGTTACAGCATGCTTTCTGCCTGCCTGTGCTACGATTTCTGCCTCTCTCTGATGGTGTTTGGCGTTTAAAACATGGTGTTTGATCCCCTGCTTTTTCAGCATTTTACTTAACTGTTCAGATTTCTCTATGGAGATGGTTCCCACCAATACAGGGCGTCCTATCTTGTTTAACTCTTTTATTTCATTAACAGCAGCATTGAACTTCTCTCTCTCTGTTTTATATATGACATCTGGATTGTCTATTCTTATCATAGGCATATTGGTTGGTATAACCATGACATCCAGATTATAGATCTTCTTGAATTCTGCTGCTTCGGTATCTGCCGTTCCGGTCATCCCTGCCAGTTTATCATACATCCTGAAATAATTTTGAAAGGTAATGGAAGCCAGGGTTTGATTCTCGTTTTCAATCTTGACATTCTCCTTTGCTTCCAATGCCTGATGCAGACCGTCACTGTATCTTCTCCCCGGCATTAACCTTCCTGTAAACTCATCGACTATTACTACCTGGTTATCTTTAACCACATAGTCAATGTCTTTCTTAAACAAGGTATGTGCTTTTAATCCTTGATTTACATGGTGCAGTATCTCAATATTCCTTGGATCATAGAGGTTTTCAATGTGAAGTAATTTCTCAACTTCATCAACCCCTTTTTCTGTCAGGGCAACCGTTCTTGTCTTCTCCTCAATAGTATAGTCTTTTTCATTTTTAAGCCGGGGGATGATTCTGTTGATTTGATAGTATTTGTCAGTGGACTCTTCAGTAGGGCCTGATATAATAAGAGGGGTTCTGGCTTCATCTATTAAGATACTGTCTACCTCATCTACAATTGCATAATGAAGCTTGCGCTGCACATAGTCATCCAGGCTGAATTTCATATTGTCCCTGAGGTAGTCGAAACCAAACTCGTTGTTTGTACCATAGGTGATGTCAGAATTGTATGATTTCCTCCTGCTTTCATCATCCATATCGTGTACAATTACACCTACGGACAGTCCCAAAAATCTATATATTGTCCCCATCCATTCGCTGTCTCTCTTCGCCAGATAGTCGTTTACTGTAACTATATGAACCCCTTTTCCTTTCAAGGCATTGATATAAGCAGGGAGCGTAGAAGCCAGGGTTTTACCTTCGCCGGTCTTCATCTCTGCAATCTTCCCTTTATGGAGAACTATGCCCCCTATCAATTGGGCATCGAAATGACGTTCCCCTAAAACCCGTCTTGATGTCTCTCTGACCACTGCAAAGGCTTCCGGTAAAATTTCATCCAGCGGTTCTCCCCTTTCAATTCTTTCTTTAAACTCAGGAGTTTTAGCCTGTAATTGATGGTCTTTTAACTTACTTACCTGTGCTTCCAGGTCGTTAATGGAAACAACCAAAGGCTGTAGTTTTTTCAGGTCTCGCTCATTTTTACTTCCGATTACCATCTTTAATACAGTTCCAATCAATTCCTAGTCCCCTTATAGATAACCATATATAAGCATTCAGCCAAAAGCCTTCAATTTAGAATTTGGAGTGTTTTTTTCTATTTAGTTCATACTGAAAAATTCCCTTTTCCGCTCTCTCGATCAGGTTTTTTGACCC
>PFIF01000051.1:5018-5371 GCA_002782605.1 Deltaproteobacteria bacterium CG_4_8_14_3_um_filter_43_13
GGCTTATGTCAATAGATAATTTCCTGCTGTGTCAGTGCAATACGATTATGTTGCCCCCCGTGAAATGATGTCAGAAGAGAAACCCAAAGGATGCTTCATGAGAGGAGAGGTGACATTTTCTATTTGCAGTTAGGGGCTGACATAATCATATTGCATCAACATTCTGCCAATTGATTGTTGACAAATCTATTCAAGTGTATTATAAATTTTACTGATTTTTACGATTACAACTTATTGACATAATTAATCAAGTCGCAACCGAATTTGGAGGTTCAACTTTGATGAACTCGTAAAAAGTCACATTTCCCCTCCCCTTGTGGGAGGGGATGAAGGGGAGGGGGATGTAAGTAGTT
>PFIF01000192.1 GCA_002782605.1 Deltaproteobacteria bacterium CG_4_8_14_3_um_filter_43_13
TAGGAGGAGATTCCTTGCTCTAAACTCGTTTTAGGGCCATTAAGACCGGAAGGAGAGTATATATGAAGGCTTATGAAACCGTTTTTATAACGGATCCTGACATCCCCGAAGAAGACCTGGATAAGATTACAGAGAGGCTTACGGGGATAGTGGATAACTTTAATGGGAAAATTATCGGGGTAACGAAGTGGGGCAAGAAAAAACTTGCCTATAGAATTAAAAAGAGGACCAAAGGATACTATTTCGTCTTAAATTATTTAGGTAATCGTGATTTAACTACTGAATTGGAAAGGGTACTTAAACTGGATGATAGGATTATAAAGTATTTAACACTTAAGGCTGATGAAGATGCTGAACTCGATTCAGGAGAAGAAAAAGGACCAGAGCAGGAAGAGAAAACTGAAGATATGGATACTCAGAACGAAGATATTAAAGGGGAATAGTAACCAACTATATTTCTGTTTATATGGAGGGGTCGATGGCACGACAGCAAAGCGTAAGAAAACGGACTTTTATTAGGCGAAAAATTTGCCGTTTTTGCGCTGATAAAAATTTAAAAATAGATTATAAGGACTATCAAACTCTGCGTATTTTTACCACAGAGAGAGGCAAAATAATCCCCCGCAGGATTTCAGGAGCTTGTGCTAAGCACCAAAGAAAGGTTACAGCGGCAATCAAGATTGCAAGGAATATTGCCCTGTTGCCTTTTACTACAACCGGTGCCCGTTAAAACCTACGTTTTCGGGAGTGTACTATATGGGGGGTTATATGAATTCAGAATCCAGGAGTCAGAAGTCAGAATGAAAGACAATTCCTGCTCGCTTTGTTCATGGCTCAAGGCATAGGGTTAACCAATCTCTATTCTGGATTCTGACTTCTGACTTCTGAATTCTAAGTATGAGGTTCATCTCTGTTGTTTAAAGATGTTAAAGGAGATTTTAATAGAAGTTTTATCTCCGGTATTTTTTTAACAACCCTCTTTCTTCTTGCACATGTGTTTATTCCATTCCTGGGCATCTTTATAAGTCTTATTACACCGCTGCCAATTTTATTTTATTACCAAAAGCTGGGAAGATTACCAGGTATCTTTATTTCTTTTGCAGCATCAATAGTAGCAATATCTCTTTTGAGGCTTTTTGAAACGCAACTTGGGGTATTTTTTATCGTGGAATTTGGGATTATAGGTCTTACCCTTTCTGAGATGTTGCGGAAAAACCTGTCCATTGAAAAGACAGTTTTGTATTCTGTTTTTATCATTTTGGGGACAGGGACTGTACTTTTCTATCTATATAGTGCTATTAATTTTGTTAGCCCCTGGACGTTTATTGTACAACAGATAAATGAAAAAGTGAGTCAGACTGTCAACTTATCCAATGAATTGGGAATGTCTGCTGAGCAGTTGGAGTTATTAGAAGCTTCCTCACAAAACTTAGCGAACTTTTTGGTTAGGTCTTTCCCTTCCTTTGCAGTTGTTGGAATGGTTTTTATCATATGGATAAATCTTATGATGGCAAAGATGGTCTATAATATCCTAAAACTCGAATTTCCTGACTTTGGTGACCTGTCCAGGTGGAAAGCTCCAGATGTTTTAGTATGGGGAATAATTGTTAGCGGGCTACTTTTACTTTCCAGGGTGTTGATACTGAAAAGTATTGGTTTGAACATTTTGATAGTGTTTCTCTGCGTTTTCTTTTTTCAAGGTATGGCTATCGTCTCTTACTTTTTTCACAAGAAGAGCGTACCTGTTATTTTAAGGGGTTTGGGTTATATGTTGATAGTTTTTCAACAGATTTTTTTGTTCATTGTAATCGGGTTGGGGCTGTTTGATGTTTGGGCAGATTTCAGAAGATTGAAGAAACAGAAACTATCATGATAAATGGAGGCGAACCGTGAAGGTTATATTGTTAGAAGAAATGCCATCCCTTGGTAAAGCAGGGGATGCGGTTAAGGTTGCTGAGGGATATGGAAGAAACTACTTAATTCCCCAGAAGAAGGCTATAGAGGCAACTTCTAAGAACATAAAAGTGTGGGAACATCAAAAAAACTTGCTAAAAGATAAAATCGGTAAAGCCAAAAAAGAGACTGAAAAACTTGCTGAGAAAATAGAGGGGCTCTCTTGTACCATTCCTAAACAAACAGGGGAAGAAGATAAACTTTTTGGTTCAGTAACATCCATGGATATTGAAGAGAGCTTAAAAGGGGAAGGTATTGAGATTGACAGGAAGAAGATTCTCCTTGATGAACCGATTAAGAAGCTGGGTGTATATACAATTCCCATAAAACTCCATCCAGAAGTCATCGCCAATCTGAAGTTATGGGTTGTTAAGGCCTGACACGCCGGAGGCGTGATTACACATTAGGGTTTAAAAATGGTCAATAAAGAATTATCACAATTTAAACTTCCCCCTCAGAATATAGAAGCTGAACAGTCCATACTAGGTGGCATATTACTGGACAATGAAGTCTTCCATCGCGTATTAGAAGTGTTGAATGAAGATGATTTTTACCATGCTGCTCATCGCAAAGTCTTTCTCTCTATGATTGAACTTTATGAGAACAATGAGCCAGTAGATCTTATAACTCTCACTAATGCCTTGAAGAATAAGAACCAACTAGATGAAATCCGAGGGGTCTCATATTTAACATCCTTAGTTGATAGCATTCCCACCACCGCCAATATATCCTACTATGCAAAGATCGTAAAAGAAAAATCAATCCTTAGAAGATTAATCAATAAAACTGCTGAGATTGCCTCCATGAGTTATGATAGTACTGGTGATGTGGATGAGGTATTGGATCAGGCAGAAAGGGCGATCTTTGAAATCTCAGAAAATAAAATTAAACCCTCATTCTACTCGATAAAAGAAATGATCAAACACAGCTTCAAGACTATTGAGAGACTCTATGAGAAAAAGGAGCTTATAACTGGAGTGCCTACCGGGTTTGAAGGGATAGACAGGTTTACTTCTGGTTTTCAACTTTCTGATCTTGTTATTATTGCTGGCCGTCCCAGTATGGGAAAAACCAGCTTTGCCCTGAATATTGCCCAATATGCTGCTATTGAGGCCAGTGTGCCGGTTGGAATATTTTCACTGGAGATGTCCAAAGAACAGCTCTCTTTACGAATGCTATGTTCAGAAGCAAAGGTTGATGCCCAGAGGTTACGAACCGGATTCCTGAGCGAAAGCGATTGGCCTAAGCTTACCAGAGCAGTGGGAAGCCTCTCTGAAGCCCCCATATTTGTGGATGATACCCCGGCGTTGTCTATTTTGGAAATGAGAGCAAAAGCAAGAAGGTTAAAAAGCGAAAAAGGATTGGGATTGATTATAGTTGACTATCTTCAATTGATGCGGGGAAGAGTTAATGTTGAGAGAAGGGAACAGGAGATATCCGAGATTTCCCGATCTTTAAAGGCACTTGCTAAAGAGCTAAATCTCCCGGTAGTTGCCCTTTCCCAACTCAACCGCAGGGTTGAAGAGAGGCATGACAAAAGACCTCAGCTTGCTGATTTACGGGAATCAGGGGCAATAGAACAGGATGCAGATGTGATCATCTTTATCTATCGTGATGAGATATACAACAAATCAGAAGACAATGAGAATAAAGGGACCGCAGAAATCATCATTGGCAAGCAGAGAAATGGGCCCATTGGTATGACAAAATTAGCATTTATAGACAAATTTGCTACCTTCGAAAACTTAGCTCCATTTACAAAAGATTTTTAGTTTACACTTTAACAGACTTCCACCTCACTTACCTTGAACTTAAGTCTTTCAATAAATTTTTTCTCAGGGGGTTAAAATACCAATTGGTTTCAATTGACGGCTTCGTAAAAAGTCCATCTGCGGCGTTGCCTGCCTGTGCTCTGCACGCAGACAGACGCTGCATCCCTCGTCGTTACAGCGTAACTAGAAGTACGCTCACTCCTCGTGATTTGCGCGCCTTGCATCTGGAGCTTTTTACTGTGCCGTCTGATTTTTGACTTTTTACGACTTCATCAATTGAAACAAGGAGGGTTTTGGATTTTGTTGTGGTTTAAAAAAGATATGGCAAATAAGGACAAGGAGACAAAAGGTGTCCTTAATAGGTTAAAGGAGCGATTATCAAAGACCAGAGAAGTCTTTGCAAGCAGGGTGGATCGGGTTGTATTTGGTAAAAAGGAGATAGATGATGACCTATTGGAAGAGCTTGAAGAGATACTGATTACTTCTGACCTGGGGGTTCATGTCACCTATAGACTAATCGAAAATATGAAAGAAAAGATTAAAAGAAAGGAGCTTGACGATCCGAACCTTCTGAAAGAGTATATCCAGAGAGAAATTTTAGATATATTAAAGGCCGAGGAAAAACCACTTGAGATTTCAAATTCCTGTCCATTTGTCATAATGGTTGTTGGGGTCAATGGGGTTGGGAAGACAACTACTATTGCAAAGATGGCAAACAGGTTTAAGGAGGAAGGAAAGAGTGTTCTTCTTGCTGCAGCGGATACATTCCGGGCTGCTGCTATAGAGCAGCTTGAGATATGGGGAGAAAGGGCAGGGTGTAAGGTTATTAAACATCAGAACGGATCTGATCCTTCGGCAGTTGTTTTTGATTCCATAAAGGCGGCACAGGCAAGAGATATTGATGTCCTCATCATTGATACTGCGGGCAGACTGCACACCAAAGTAAATCTAATGGAAGAGTTAAAGAAGATTCAAAGGATTATTGGAAGGGAGCTGCCAGGCGCTCCCCATGAAGTTCTCCTTGTCCTTGATGCTACTACCGGTCAGAATGCTATTTCCCAGGCCAAGTTATTCAAAGAGGCAACAAATATTACAGGCATAGCGCTGACAAAACTCGATGGGACTGCTAAAGGCGGGATTATTGTAGGTATTTCCGGAGAACTAAAGATTCCTTTAAGATACGTAGGTATTGGCGAAGGCATGGATGATCTGAAGGTGTTTAATGCCAAAGAGTTTGTAGAGGCGCTTTTTTGAAGTGAGTGCCGATTTTGCTTTTCGTCTGCTTTCCGTGGTAGTATTGTTACTATAGGCAACGTCACTGGTCACTGGTCACTGGTCACTGGTCGCTGGTCACTGGTCACTGGTCATTGGTCATTGGTCACTGGTCATTGGTCACTGGTCAATGGTTAAGTGTGGAAAATTGATCGCTTTTACCAGTGACAAATGACTATTGACTAATGACATTCACTCTACTAATAAGTGCAGCGTTTGCTAATTGCACAGAAAATAGCGAAACAGGGAAGGGGGTGAATCAATTGACTGAATCGTATAGTGAAAGAGGGGAGATAAGGGAACCTGCTGTAGCTGGTGCCTTCTATCCGAATGATCAAGTGGTTTTGAAGAAACAGATAAGGGGGTTTTTAGATAATGTCCCGGAGGAGAAAATTGAGGGAAAGATAACAGCTCTCATCTCTCCCCATGCTGGGTATATGTACTCAGGACAGGTAGCAGCCTTTGGGTATAAATTGCTTGAAGGGTCAGGGTTCAACAAGGTTATAGTAATTGCCCCCAGTCATAGAGTCCATTTTCATGGGGCTTCAGTGTATAATAAGATTGGCTATAGGACTCCCCTTGGAATAGTTTCCGTAGATCGCGATCTTTGCAATAGGATTATTGCTCAAAATGGGATGATAAGTTACTATCCCCAAGCCCATACTCAAGAGCATTCGTTGGAGGTTCAGGTCCCCTTTTTGCAGATAGTTTTGGAAGAATTTAAATTAGTACCAATCGTAATGGGCAGTCAGGATTTCGATACCTGTAGGGTTCTGAGCGAGGCTATCATAGAGGCGATAAAGGGTGAAAGGGTGCTTATTGTTGCAAGTTCAGACCTCTCCCATTTCCATCATTATGATAAGGCTGTCAGTCTGGATAGAATAGTGTTGGAGTACATTGATAAATTGGATGCCAGTGGACTTGAACATGACCTGAAAAATGGAAGGTGTGAGGCTTGTGGAGGGGGGCCAATAGTTACTTCTATGTTGATTGCGGAGAAGCTGGGAGCCAATAAAGCCAAGGTCTTGAATTATGCCAATTCCGGTGATGTAACCGGTGATAAAAGTGGTGTGGTAGGGTATGCATCTGCTGTTCTGTATGAAAGCAAGGGAGAGACTAAAAATAAAGAGATAGAAAGGGCAGGTGTGGGCTTAGGGCTTAACAAAGAGGAGAAGATGACACTCCTAAACATAGCCAGGACTGCTATCGAATGCAGGATAAAAAATCAAAACTTGCCCAAATTTGATATAAGATCAGATACCTTGAGAGAGAAGAGAGGTGCCTTTGTAACCCTGCACAAACATGGCAGCTTAAGGGGGTGCATCGGAAATATCCATGGCAATAAGCCTCTCTATGTAACCATCGAAGAGATGGCAACAGCCTCTGCCTTCAATGACCCTAGATTTAAGCCTGTTACAGAGGGAGAGATCAATGACCTGGATATCGAAATCTCTGTACTGACACCTTTGAGAAAGATAGATGACATTGAAGAGATCCAGGTAGGAAGGCACGGTATATATATAGAAAAAGGCTACTATTCAGGGCTGCTCCTTCCTCAGGTGGCTACTGAGTATAGATGGGATAGAACCACCTTTCTGGAACAAACCTGTAATAAGGCAGGGCTGCCAAAGAATGCATGGAAGGATAGAGATACACGCATATATATTTTCTCAGCCGATATCTTCTCTGAGGAGAAACTGTAAATTTTTGAACAATAAGTTGTAATCTTTCTGTGTATCACTACGGATGTGGGGATATACAGAACTGCAGAATAACAATTTGTTAGGTTTTGGAAAAAATGGAAAATCTTACTCAAGCAATTGTAGCTGGCGTGATTGTGTTTGCTATATCTCAGTATTTCTTAAAATTAATTCTTGAACCAATCATCGAGTTTAGGAAAATTTTATCTGATATTTCACACACGCTATTATTTCACCAACGAAAAATTCTAACCGGAAAATCGGATGATCTGAATATGCATGACAAAATTGCGAAGTTGTCAGCACAGTTACGTTCTAGTGTGTATTTAATTCCATTTTATACCCTTCTATTTAGGTTAAGAATCTTTGGCTTGCCGAAACGAGATAACATTCTGTTAGCATGTAGAAAATTGAATCTTCTATCTTACCCACTTCAGTATCCCGATGAAGAACTGCGAGATACAGAAAAAAGAATTTTGAAGACATTAAAAGATATTTCAACGTTACTACCTATTGAAACAACATATATGCTCGATGAAGAGATAAAAATGGAAACCTAACATCAGCCTGGACAAAGATGCGCGGAAAAAACGCCCGCGCACCTGTCAGCCCGGGCGTTGAGCCCGTAGAAAAACCCTGGGTTTTTCCAATAATTACTTTATTAGACGGCAGATTTATGGCACTATCACTGAATAATATGAGGTCAAGCCGTTTACTCTTTACACAAGGAGATTGCAGTGGCCTGGCACAAAGATTACTCCTATTCCCAGGGGAAGTTCATACCCATCTTATTCAAGAGACAAATCCTACCAGGCACCTTTGAGTATTCCCTGAATCAAATTAACAACCTGAAAAAGTCTAAGCTGATCGGAAAACTAATTCTCTGCCAAAGGCCAATTCAATATTAAACTTGACAAATGTTAACACACATGTTAACTTCTATTTAAGATGCGAGAAATACTTTTTTACGAAACAGCATCAGGTCAAAAACCGATTGAAGATTTTCTCGACCAACTTTCTTTTAAACAGGCTCAAAAAGTTACCTGGGTTTTGAAGCTTGTTGAAGAACTTGACCGAGTGCCTTCAAACTACTTCAAAAAAATGGTTAATACTGGGGAATTATGGGAGGTTAGAGCTGCTGTTGGTTCAAATATCTTTCGTTTAATCGGATTTTTTGACGGCCCAAATCTTGTTGTTTTGGCCCATGCATTCCGGAAGAAGACTCAAAAAACGCCGAAGCAGGCCATTGAAATTGCTGAAGAAAGGAAAAAAGACTATTTTAGGAGGAAACAATAATGAGCGATCTTCAAAAATATATAAAAAACAGGAAGTCTCGTGATTCAAAGTTTGCCTTGGACTATGATACAGGTTACGAGCAGTTTAAAATTGGTGCACTCTTAAAAAAGGCACGTGAAGATGCTGGTTTTACCCAAGAAGACCTTGCGTCAAAATTGAATACTAAAAAATCAGCCATCTCTAGAATCGAAAATCATGCAGAGGATATCAAACTCTCTACTTTGAAAAAAGTCGCAAATGCACTTGGTAAGGAGCTGCGTCTCGAAGTCGCGTAACTGCATCGAACAACGTATCGCACCATCATCCAGACAATCCCTTTATTTGTTGAGGTTATTAATATCGTCCAGTCAAAATAAAAGGAGCCCAATAATACGGCTCGTACTTTCTTTTAATCATATCAACCTGAGCCTGTTTCAGAGAATGGGCTATCCCTTTACCACCTTTAATCTGAGTATAGAAATCATCCATGAAATCGGCCGTTACTTTATCATCTATACTCCACAGAGTAGAAACGACCGAGGGACTGCCTGCGTATAAGAATGACCTGTTTAGCCCTATTATCTCACTCCCGGTAGAAGATTTGCCCAAAGCAGTCTTACATGCACTTAAAATAACTGCCCTCCCTTTAAAATGGAGTTTAAATATCTCTAAGGCTGAAAGCCTCCCATCATCTCTATTGTCTGGTGCCAACAAAAGACTGGAATTAACAGGGTCTTCTTCTGCGAAATGACCATGGGTTGCAAAGTGGACAATATCATAGGAATTCAACAATTCCTTTGCCTTTGTCTCTGTGGCATCCAGCTTTAAAAATACACTGGCCTTCTCTATCCTTTTTTGTATTCTTTCCACTTCTATTTCAGCATAAGGCAGGCTTAAACTCTCGTCTCCCAGAAAGGGGTTTCCAAAGGCAAGGAGGGGCTTTAGCCCTTTTCCCCCTTTTTTCTCCATTGTATAACTTTAAAACCGTTGCGCTGGGGACATAGAATATAGAGTAGTCCTCTACAAGGTATTTTCCATTATTACTCAGTGCCGCAATTGGCAGATAATACAGAAAGTCATGTGGTATAAATCCTATCCTTCCTTTAGACACAAAAGGTATAATAGGTTTTAAGATTATATCATATATCCTCTGAGAAAGGCCTTCTGTCCTCTCTCTGTTTCTTGAAGAGACAGAGGAAAGGAAAGAGGATACAAGGTTTCTAAGCTCATCGGCAGAGATCTTTACCCGCTCTAAATGAACCCTGTCTTTATCTGCTGACCAGATGTAGAGCAGATCGTCTGTTACAAAATAATCAACAAGCGTTGTATCTTCATCCAGCATATTCTGTATCTCTGGTGAACCCAAAGATTGAACAGATATCATAGAAAATAGTTCTTCATTTTTGTTTTTTACCTTGATAACCAGGTCCCTGTAGCCACCTTCTGCCTTTATGAGCCTCGATGATATCTCCTTTATCTCTTCTTCGTTGTACGTCTTGACCAGTTGTCTCTTAACCTTCAGAATATCTTTGCTGTATTCTTCTTCCTTTTTTAAAAGTTCTTCCTCGGCTTTGTCTCTGCTAATATCCTTTCCGGCCAGAAGGTCTACCATGACCCTTGATTTGGCCCTTTCCGCCATCTCCATGGCTCCCTTGAAATCTCCTTCTCTGGATAGTATATAAATCAAAGACTCATAGATCACCTGCCGGTTAAACAGATAGGTCTCCTTTAATTTGTCAATAATTAAGGTCGAACGCTGTTGTTCTATGATTGCCGCTGCTTCTTTCAGCACCTCAATGGCTTTTTGCGAATTGCCAAATCCCAGGAAATATCTGGAAAGGATGTACTTTGCCCATATCTGATAAAAGGGAAGGTGGTATTTATCCCCCATCTCATTCAATTTCTCGGCGGCCTTTTTTCCTTCATTGATGTTCTTCTCCAGAATATATACCTGATTAAGAAAGAGCAGGGTGTCCATTTCTCCAATGCGGAAGCTTGCCTTTCCTGCAAGTTCTGATGCCCTTTCTAAATAACTATGAGAATCCTTCCAGTTTCCTTTGATGCCATTGGCCAAACCAAGAAAGTTAAAAGCATTTGCTTCCATCATCTGAAACACATTCTCAGGGGTATAACTTCCTATTTTAGTTTTTCTTATCTCTTTATTCATTACTAAGAGTTGGTTCAAATGAGCGATTCCGTTGTCTACATTTTTTGTTCTAATGGCATCATAGAAGGCCTGATCGAATTCCATTAATCTGTATTTCTTAACCATCTTGCTTACATAATCTGTCAGTATAAGCGATATCCCATATTCGAGTTCTGAATCTCTCCTTATAACCTGTAGATTAAACTCATCTTTGTAATCACTGTTCCCATCTATGGCCTGTTTAAAATAAGCTGCTGCCATAGCATAATCACCGTTCATCAGGAAGTAATGTCCGTAGTTATGATTTACAAATATCTTCATTGACGGGGTATTCCACTCTTTCTCTTTCTCCTTAATAAGGTTAAAGGCATCCTGGATTCTGCCAAATTCATATAACATGAATATCTTTCTGGAGGTTGCCGTTCCTTCACCGTAAAGATTCTTTCTCTTTCGAAACTCCTCTATGGCCCTATCAAAATAATGGAGAGACCTTACCTCATCGCCAGTTGACTCATAGTGAAGCCCAACACTCATAAATATGTAAGGGATACCCCAGTCAGAGGTTAAGCTGGCTCCCCTTAACTGTGAGTTACGTATTTTTCCGGCAGCTCGTTATCGTATGGACCGTTCAATTCTATTTTGGCAAGCCATTTTGGTGGTGCCGGCATATGAGTACATGCCGATAATACAATAATAACCAGGCAGAGAATGGCATATAAGCATCTCTTAAAAAAACATTTTCCCATAATTCCCTCCAGATATGTGTGTTGTTCCTTATATACTAATTTTGCAGTCTGTTGTCAAGCAAGGGATGGCGGGGTGACTACTCTGCCTCCCCTAAAAAGACAAAAGCACCCCAGTAATAGGGGTTGTCGGAACCGTAGCGGGACTTCACCGTTTCCCGCTGTTTGAGAGCCGCATGGCGAAGGGCTTCGGCCCGGTTCATCTTGCCTGATTGCAGGTTCTTGTAGAAAGAAACCATCAGTTCCTTTGTCTCCCTGTCAGGAACCTCCCAGAGACTCATGACCAGACTCTTCGCACCCGCCTGTGTGAATGCCCTTCTCAGACCATAGACCCCTTCACCGTTCTTCACGTCCCCCACTCCTGTCTCACAGGCCGACAGAACCACCAGATCCGTCCCCCGGAGATTCAGGCTGATAATCTTCTCTGCTGTCAGGATGCCTTCAGTGACACCCTCCTGAGACAGGGAACGGTTTGCCCCTGCCAGGGCAAGACCGGCACGGAGGAATGGGTTTTCGATACGCACAGGTTTCCTGGGAGATGGTTTGTCTTTTCCAATAATGGTAATGCCCCTGCTTTTTTCATCCATCAGGGAAGACCAGTCCTGATCCGAGAGGAAGAAGCCATGGGTTGCCAGATGCAGGATCCGGGGGCTTTTCTTTTGCATCAGGACAGATTCCCGTGCATTTACCCCTGTGTAGGTATCGGAAGCTGAACGGCCCAAAAGGGCGGCTATGGCCTCCACTTCCTCTTTTGTCCCCGGCAGTCGTGAGAAGGTGAGTCCCTGCATCTGACGGGAGCGGGTCAATGGCCTTTCTTTTTCCCTCGTTGTTTGTTTAGCCGCAAGGTCAAAATCCGGGTCACCTATCAAGAGGGTCTTCTGTCCTTTTTCCTTGATTATGCCGTAACCGGCAATATCCCTCCCAGCAGAGACGTAGTGAAAAGTATGTGTCTCAATGAGATAGCGGCCTTTATCATCACGCAAAACCTCAAAGGGGATGAGGTTGAGACTGCCGTCAGGGGAAAGAAAGATTTGTCTTGATTTGCCTAGGGCGGATGTTAACGGGGTGAAGATGCGTTTGTAGAGATCGTTGCTCTGTTTCGCCAGGACATCGGCAGGGGTTTTACTGTTCCCCAGAGACTTCTTGAAAGATGCTGCCTGCTGGTCAATGCCATTGGCCTCGCCGAGATCAACCAGAGAGACATCGGAACCTTTTCCAGGAGAGAGGACAAAAGCGAGGTAGCGTGAGGCGCCCCACTTTCCTGTTTTGAAATCAAAGTCCTTTATCCGGGCCATCTCGATGAGTACCGCACCTTTGGGTAAAGCGGAAGCGACAGCGGAAGTGGTGGCTATTCTTGTCTTTCTCTGTTGGGCAAAGGCCTGACTCAGGCGGCTCAGTTGCCCCTCCAGGGTTTCCTTTTGGCTGGTAAGGTCGGTTATGCGTTTCTGATAGGCTTCAGGCCCTTCCTTCCCCGATACTCCCAAGACGAGCCGTGCCAGTTCCTGCCGCACCCTGGTCAGTTTCGTGAATATTTCTTGTGCCTGTGGGTTGTCACCGGCGGTGAGGACATCCTGAATCCGCTTCTGGGCTTCGAGAAGGATACCCTTCCGGGCGAGCCAGATGTCCAGGGCGTTCCTTATGGCTTTCGGGTTATCCGGGAAGCGCTGCCGGATGAGGTTGAGGTAAGCATGAAGATTATTCTCACGGGTTGCCAGGAACTGCATTTGCTGGGCTTCCGAGGCAAAGCCGAGGATCTGTTCGATCTGCCTACGGTCGCTCTCCTGAGCCCGTTCCATAAGGGTAAGGGCCTCACCATTTCTTTCCTGGAGAGCGTAGAGCAAGGCCAGGTTGTTCAGGGAAGCGGCGGTGTAGGAATGTTCCTGCCCCAGGACTTTCTCCCAGATCGCCAGGGAACGCTGGTAGAGGGACTCCGCCTTGTCGTAGGCACCCATGGTGTGATAGAGTCCAGCAAGGTTGTTCAGGGAAGCGGCGGTGTCGGGATGCTCTGGTCCCAGGATCTTCTCCCTGATAGTCAAGGAGCGCTGGTAGAGCGACTCCGCCTTCTCATGGACACCCATGGTTTGATAGAGTAAAGCCAGGTTGTTCAGGGAGGCGGCGGTATCGGGATGCTCGGGACCCAGGGCTTTCTCCCAGATCGCCAGGGATTGCCTGTAGAGGGGCTCAGCCTTGTCGTAGGCACCCATGGTCTTATAGAGTAAAGCCAGGTTATTCAGGGCGGCGGCGACATCGAGATGATCCAATCCTAGGGCCTTCTCACGGATTGCCAGGGCTTTCTTCGCATAGGGTGTCGCCTCAGCGTATTGGCCCTGCTGAAAAAGACGGTTTACCTCCTGGGCCAGTTCCTTGGCCGTCTGAAGAGAGGAATCGTCCGACCAAGACGTCACTCCCGTCAGGAGAGCCACTGCCATAATCGAAATAATAAAAAGTCCTTTCTTCATGTTCACTTTACCACCCTATCTTACAAAATGGTAATGCGGCAGTTAAGCCATGCCCCACAGGGCCATCGGTCTTGAACTCCTTGTTTTCTCTGAGCAGAGCGAAGGGAAACAGGAGTTCCGGCTTAACGATTGGGCTCACCAGCAGCAGCAATGAGCTTACCCGTCAAGGCTGCCTCGCTTCTTGCTGTCTGGTACAGCCCTTGGGTAAGGCGTTGTTATTTCATTGTTTTGTGGTCTCTAGAATTTTGCACAAATGATTGGCAAAATTAATAACCTCAAACGCAGTTAACGGGTCTTTAATTTCTATGAACCTATGACTTTGTGGATTCTTAAAAACTCCAATGAAGCCAGAAAACAAGTGCATGAGAGCCTCTTGTTCACCAGCATGATCTGAATGTTTGAGAATAGGAGTTTTTGGATTAAAAGCTTTACGCATCAGAGGTACTCCTATTTCTTCCTCTCCTAATTTTGATAGTTCTCGTGTGTAAACCTCTACAACTTTACATGCGTTCAAAATAGCGTCGTCATACTTTTCAGAGTAGAATTGATCAGAACACTTATCTTTGATTTTAGGGTGTAAAAAATCAAGGTTGAAGTGTGTTGCTGGCCGAGAGGCGATTTTAGTTCCCTTCTTTTTTTTCTTTAGTTTGTATGTGATATGTTCCACTGCAGAGGATACGACCCCAAATATTTGCTCAAAATTATTGATAAGGCTGTACTTAGGGACATAGATTGATTTTATTTGTTGAACATGGTCAGGTGCATCCTCTTTGAGCATGCTTATGCAATTCATAACCCATTTTTGATATTTTACATTGTCAACTTGGTCATAAATAAAAGGTGAACCTGAAGGAATTCTACTCTTGGATACTTCTATACCTTCTTCGAGTAATTTCTTGAGATATTCCATACTAATTTTTCACCTTAACGATAGCAATCACGGGCGGGCTATTGCCCGTACCGTGGATTGAACTGTTAGCATCAGATATTTAAAGTGTGGTACTTATCATCTTTGTAAAAGAGGGGAAGGGGCACAACTGAAGAGTTTATGACCCAGCTTCATTCTGTCTTGATCCCAGCGCTTTATCAAATAGTACTTTTCACCCTCAAATACACGAACGATACTCTCAAAATACTCTTCACACTCCTTTATGCCCATATGACCTGTTTTGTTAACAAACGATAATATCCGGGAATGATAAAAAGGAACCATTGCTTCAATGATCTGCTCGTGAGGAATCTCATTGTTTCGATAAGCAATAGCAAAATTAAACAGGATCCTGGCCCAGAGGTCGCTGGAATAATAAAATCCCTCCTGGGACATCTTCTTAGTCTTGCTAACCTCAATCAACTCTGGTTGGGTAATAACCTTTTTCCACGTCTTCCCATATTTTTCAAAACCGGAGATAAAACTATTATATAAAGCATCCTTGTTGACATTTACCACAGGAGGTTTTTCATCGACCCCAAGACCAAATCCGAAGATACTGCTTGGCAAACTCGCTGAAGTATCTTTCCAGAGATACTCAAAATCGATCATCAGATCAAAAAAGGTCATAACCACCTGTTTAAACATGGGACCCAGATCCTTGGCAGGGTCCTTGGCCCTATGACTCTTGGGAGAGCCTAAAAAGGTCTGGCATACCTTAAAGCGACGGGCAATAGCAATGGTAGTCATCCAGATGTCGATCCCAAAATTGGCAACCTTTTCATTCCAGAGTTTCTCTGACAAAAATGCCCTGGCCATTTTTCCGCAAAATCCAAAATCTCCCCCGATAGGCTGTCTTACCCTCAGCCCGAAAAGAGTTCTTAGGAGTGGATAGGCAATATGGTTGGTAATAGAACCATCATACTTGTGGCGAACGTAAATCGGGGTAACGTAATTAAAGCCTGCAAAAAGGGGTTCGCCAAGGTATTGGATCCACTGGGGGGTAATGCTTTTTAAATCGGCATCCACTACCACCACCGCCTTGGCCTGGAGTTCAACAGCTGCCTCAAATATATTCTTGAAATTATTTCCCTTACCCTTTACCCCTTTTGGGGTAGAGATATATATTTTAGGAACCTTTGTAGGGGTATTCATAAAGGCATCCATCGTCCCATCCGGTGAATTGTTGTCCACATTGATAATCACCGACTTTTTATCGGGGAAATACTCTACCAGCCCCCGACTGGCCACATCAGTGGGATATGCAATGGAATCAGCCTCATTGTAGGAAGGAATACCTACAATAATGTCCACGCTCTCAACATGGTCCGGGTTTTCAACTACAATGTCCATTTTTACCTCCCATACTTGACCCTATTTTAGTCTTTTTAATTTTATTGTTTTTTATAGAATTTACGGTATGATATTCACTTGTTTTTATTTGATACAGAAGCCTGTTTTCCCCTTCAACTATAAAAAGAGGTGATATAGAGACGATTTTGCTATTTTAGTTGAAGATGGTATAAAATCAAGAAAAAAGGGATGGATAGTTGCTTTAAAGTTTTTACGAAACAGGAACAAATAATGCTTATCTCAAAGGTAAGACGTACCATAGAAAAATACAGTATGCTGGAGCAAGGGGATAAGGTTGTAGTAGGGGTCTCCGGAGGGCCTGATTCCGTCTTTCTCCTCCATACATTAAAGGAATTAAGAGAGGATTTTAACCTTACCCTGATTGTTGCTCACCTTGATCATTGTATTCGCGGGGTGGAGTCAAAGATGGAATGCAGGTTTGTAGAGGATATGGCAAATAGGCTCCATCTGCCTTTTGAAGCAAAATCCGTTGATGTCCCTGCTCTCAAAAAGTCCGAGGGAGCCTCAACTCAGCAGGCTGCCAGGGATGCCCGATACGAGTTCTTCATGGACACCTTGAAGAAATTCAATGCCCAAAAGGTAGCTCTGGGGCATAATGCAGACGATCAGGCTGAGACGGTTTTAATGAGGTTGATAAGAGGGGCAGGGAATAAAGGTCTTTGCGGGATTCCTCCCATCAGAGATGGTATTTTCATCCGACCTCTTATTGAGACCAGGAGGTCCGAGATAGAAGGATTCTTGAGAGAAAACAGGATTGAATCTGTTATTGATAGTTCAAACAGGGAGAATGTTTATTTACGCAATAAGGTGCGTAATAACTTGATGCCAATACTGATGAAGGAGTACAACCCTGGAATTGTTCAAAATCTGATTCATACTTCTGAGATATTGAGGAAAGAAGATGAATTTCTGGAGAAACTCGTTTTGGAACTCTTTCCCAGAATTTGTGTCTCAAGGGGAAAGGGATCGCTGACCCTTAATATTTTATATCTAAAGGATCTAGAAGGGGCCATGCAGGTTAGAGTCTTGAGAAAGGCGGTGGAGTCCTTTTCAGGCGACCTAAAAAGGATTAGCTTTAAACATCTGGAATCCGTAATGAAGATGCTTTCCGGTGAAGGTGCTAATAAATCGTTAAATCTGCCCAGAGGAATCATTGTTGAGAAGCGATACACTGAGTTGATAATAAGAAGAGAGATCAAAGAAACCCTGTTCTATTATTCTTTTTCTGAAATTCCACACTGTGTTAGACTAAAGGAGATCGGTAAAGAAGTGGATTTTAAGGTTATTCCACAAAAGAAGCATTTGAATTTAAATGTTGATCCTAATGTGGCATTTATGGATTATGGTCAAATTAAATTCCCCATTGTTATGAGAAACTTCAGGGAAGGAGACAGGTTTCAACCTATGGGGATGGAGGGCACGAAAAAACTAAAGGATTTTTTTATTGATAATAAAATACCTAAATCTATACGCAGAGAGATTCCCCTTCTCCTTTTCGATAACCTGATAGCATGGGTCATGGGCATAAGGATAGACAACAGAGTAATGGTAAGGGAATGCCCCGCAGAGATTCTTCAGGTGAGAATTTTCTAAAGGGGTTTGATCACTGTGACTCAGACATTAAGACTGTAGACATTAGACTGAAGAGGGGGAAATAGCCAGGGATTACACAATTGGAGAGTCTGGTATCTATAGTGAATGTCATTTGTCAATAGTCATTTGTCACT